>NZ_JAUSWQ010000007.1:0-148361 GCF_030815285.1 Chryseobacterium sp. MDT2-18
CTCTTTTGAATAACTTCATTTTACAAAAACTTTTGTCCCTTTTGTGGTTGAAAAATTTTCAACATTAAGAAATTAAGTGAAGTAAGATTTCATTCAAAGTGAAACACGCATACCTTTTTTGATCTTTTGAATAACTTAATTTTCATGAAACTTTTGTTCCTTTTGTGGTTAAATTTTTACTTTTCACATTATACAGCTCCATAAACCAGCTCAAATCCCGACGCTCTACCCAAAGCATTTTTGCCGAAGCGGTTTTTCATGCGGTCCATGGCCTGGTAGAGATTCATGAGTTCTTCGCTGTCTTCGAATAAATTCATCTGATAGGTTCCGTGCACGAGATTGGTAAACCGCAAACCGACCAGCCTCAGGCGCATCCGCCGCGTGTAGAGTTTTTCAAACAGATCCAAAGCGACTCTTGCCAAAGTATGATCCAGGGAAGTATAAGAAATTTTGCACTGTTTCGTTTCCGTATCGAAATTGGCGTATCGGATTTTTAAAACGACCGTGGAAGTCAGCCATTTTTCCTGTCTTAATTGATAAGCCAGAGATTCTGCCATGCTCGAAATCAATCTTTTTAATTCGAATAGATCCATCGTGTCATTCGTAAAAGTATGTTCACTGGATAATGATTTTCTTTCCGAATACGGAACCACCGGCGTCAAGTCGATTCCGTTGGCTTTTTTCCAGAGTTCGCCACCGTTTTTCCCGATCATTTGCTGCAGAACCAAAACGGGCATTTCTGCCAAAGTCTGAATGGTTCTGATTCCGACACGCGACAATAATTGAAAAGTGACATCTCCGACCATGGGAATTTTCCTTACCGATAAAGGATTTAGAAATGGCTGTATGTTCTGTGCCGGAATCTCCAATCTTCCGACCGGTTTAGATTCTCCGGTGCCGATTTTGGAAACCGTTTTGTTGGTGGATAAAGCAAAACTTATCGGTAAACCCGTATTTTTCGTGACAGAATCTGCAATTTCCTTCGTCCATTGATAGCATCCGAAAAATTTGTCCATGCCCGATAAGTCCATGTAAAATTCATCGATGCTGGCTTTTTCCAAAACGGGCACTTTTTCCTGAATAATTTCGGTGACTTCTTTGGAAAATTTGGAATACCGTTCGTAATCGCCGCGGATGACTTTTGCTTCCGGACATAACCTCATTGCCATTTTGATCGGCATGGCAGAACGTACGCCGAAATAGCGCGCTTCATAAGAACAGGATGCCACCACTCCACGGTCGCCACCACCGATGATAACGGGAATCCCGTTGAGTTTTGTATCCTGTAATCTTTCACAGGACACAAAAAAAGTGTCCAGATCCATATGTGCAATTGCTCTTTCCATGGGTACAAAATTAGTATGATTTATATCAAAAATCCGTATCTTTGTTGCTATAATTTGTATCAATGTCAATTTTATCAGATAACATGCGGTATTTGAGGGCTCAACAAAAATACCCGCAACAAAAAGTCGCCGATGATCTTTTGATCACGCGCGGACGGTACGCCAAATATGAAGATGGCGCAACCGAACCGCCGATTGAAATCCTCATAAGAATTTCAAAATATTACCGCGTGAGTATTGATTTACTGGTGGGTTTGGATGTGCGAAAATATAGTTTAGAAAAGATGATGAACCTGCCCGACAACCGAACGATCCTGCCCATTATGGTGGATGAAAAAGGCGAAAATAAAATAGAAGTCATTCCGGAGAAAGCACAGATGGGCTATCTGCAGGGTTACAGTGATCCCGGATATATTGAAAAACTGCAGACCATTTCCCTCCCCTTTTTACGCAACGGAAAATACCGCGCTTTTCCGGCGACTGGAGATTCGATGCCGCCTTTTAAAAACGGAACTTTTATCGTGGGGAAATATGTGGAAAACATCAATGATTTAAGGAATAACAAAACCTATATTTTCATC
This sequence comes from Chryseobacterium sp. MDT2-18, assembly GCF_030815285.1. Lineage (NCBI taxonomy): Bacteria > Pseudomonadati > Bacteroidota > Flavobacteriia > Flavobacteriales > Weeksellaceae > Chryseobacterium > Chryseobacterium sp. MDT2-18. The sequence goes on from NZ_JAUSWQ010000007.1 coordinate 1,928, forward strand.
ACCCAAAATGAAGGCGTTGTTTATAAAAGATTTGAAAAGAAAACCGTAAGAAATATCACCGTAAGTTCAGATAATCCATTGTACAAACCTTATGATATTAAACTTTCGGAGTTGATGGAAATCTGGGAATATGCCTGCAGCATTAACACGGCAGAATTCGAAACCGAAACTTTGGACATGATGACGGTGAAGGATATGTTTTTGAGTCTGAAGAAAGAGATTGATTTGATCAGGAAGAAATAGCTATTTCTTCATTACAATTATTGTCAAAAAAAACCTTTCCACTGAAAGAGTTTTGCTTTTCTTGTTGTCAATCATTCGATAATCTGTTTGAATTGCCTTAATAACTGATTTTTTTTTAAAATTTCTTTTCTAAAGCGGAATATCAACGAAACTTCAGACTGCTTCAATTCCCGCCATCACTTTACGGAAAAGACTTTTGAGGTGATCTATTTCAGCTTGATGGTTGGTTTTCTTTCGGCAACCGAAATATAAGGTGTTTTCCAGTTTTTTGTCACCTTCCCAAATTAATTTGATCTGGCCGTTTTCAATTTCATTTTTGCACAGGAAATTGGGGATTACCGCCAATCCTGTTCCTCCTTTTAAACAGCGGATGATGGAGTTTAAATTGGGAACAATATAATTGGGCCGGAAGTTAGGTTTATGTCCGAAATTCAGAATCCAGAACTGGAAAAGATGTTCCATATCGCCGGTTGTGCCGTACCATTTCTGCTGTTTCAGCCATTCTTCAATTTGCCTTTTATCCTTCGTATTCAAAATCTTTTTGATACGATCGGTCTCAACTTCTTTTCCGCCGACCAAAATAATCTGCTCCGAAGAAAAAGCTTCATGTTCAATATTGGGTGAAACCCCTTTTTTGGGCGTGATAATCAAATCTAAAATTCCTTTATCCAGCTGATCCAGCATTTCCGGATAATCTCCAAAACTGATAATTAAATTGAACGGCAAACTTGAAACATATTGCTCTAAAGTAGTCTGAAAAGTTTCAAAACACATTCCCACACTTATGGTGGGCGTATGTTTTTCGGTAGATTTCTGAAAATTTTTCTCGACTTCTTCCAACTTTGTCAAAGGTTCGGAAACCGCATTAAATAAGATTTTACCGCGCTCTGTCGGAATCATTTTCCGACCGGTCCGGTCAAATAATTTATACCCGACATACGCTTCCAGAGAGCCTAAATGCAAACTTACCCCGGGTTGCGAAATAAATAAATGCTCTGCCGCACCGGTAAGGGTCCCCGCTTTGTAAATCGCTTTAAAAGTCCGATACCATTCTAAATTAACCATCACTTACTATTATAATTATGATACAAATGTATGATTTATATTATTTTCATTATGGTAAAATTGAAGGTAATTTTGCATTCATAATTTTAAACATTTAAAAATGAAAAAAGTACTCATCATCAATGGTGGACAAAATTTTGGTCATTCGGGAGGAAAATACAACCAAACGATTACCGGAAACACGCTGAAAGTTTTAGAAGAATTTGGAAATATTGAAGTGCAAATTACCAATATAAGCGAACAGTACGATACCAAAGAAGAAGTTAAAAAATTTGTCTGGGCCGATTTTATTATTTATCATACTCCGATTTGGTGGTTTCAATTACCGAATGGTTTCAAAAAATATATTGATGAAGTTTTCACTGCCGGTCATGCCAAAGGAATTTATAAAAGCGACGGCAGACACGCCGACAATCCCGAAATTAATTACGGAACGGGCGGCATGCTTGGCGGCAGAAAATACATGGTGACCACCAGTTGGAACGCGCCGGAAACTGCTTTTACACTTCCCGGAGAATTTTTTAATGAAACAAGTGTTGACGACGGGCCGCTGTTTGGCTTCCACAGAATGAACCGTTTTGTTTCCTTAGAAAAAATGGAAAGTTTCCACTTTCATGATGTAGAGAAAAATGCCAATATCGAACGGGACATGAAATCTTACCGGGAACATCTCACAGAGGTTTTTTCAAAAGAATTAAAACCCCAGTCCGTCTAATGAAAAATCTTACAGCGTTTATAAAAACAGGATATCCATTTTAAAAACGCGGTTTCATGAGGAATATCTTCACGGATTGAAAAAAGATGCTATAAGCGTGACCTCTTTTTTAAAATAAAACTTTAATGAGGTCCCGTTTTTATTTTGATAAAAGAAAAGGTGAATTATTCCTCTTCTTTTTTAGTTATCCCTTTAAAATATTCAGCCTTCTCTTCCTGATTTCTGGAGGCAGCATCGATAGAGTGCGAACCGTTTAAATAGGCATCTTCCTCTGCTTCATCCGATAATTTTTCGTAATATTTATGAATCTGATCCAATTCTTTTTCGGTTAAATTCTCAATATCCACAATTCTGTTACTCGCAGATTTGCTGGCTGCGATCAATTCATTGAGTTTGATTTGGATTGCTTTGGAATCTTTGTTCTGGGCTTTTTGAATTAAGAAAACCATCAGGAAAGTGATAATCGTAGTTCCGGTATTGATGATCAACTGCCAGGTTTCCGAAAACTGAAAAATAGGACCACTTACCGCCCAAATAATCACAATCGCCAAAGCACCTAAAAACGCGTAAGAACTTCCGGTGAAAGTAGTTGCAGCATTTGAGAATTTTTCAAATAAATTATTGTCAGTTGCCATAAGAATCGTTTTTAATTATTCTCTTCACAGAAAAAAGTTTGCCAAACCGTTGTAACTGCTGTGGATGTGATTATTTAATCACTCGTTACTACTTACTTTTTACGGTATATAAAATAGGAACTCAGCAGGATGATATTCACCACAACGGCAAAAGCATTGGACAGAATAATGGGAAGTTCGTCTTTGAGAACACCATACCAAACCCACAGTGACAGGCCGGTAATTAAGAAGAGCATCATTAATAAAGATAAATCTTCTACATCTTTTTCCTTTAAAACTTTGATCAGTTGTGGCAACATGGCTACCGAGGTAAAGGCACCAGCGACCAAACCGAGAATATTTTCGTCCATTTTAATTTTTATTATTAAACGAATTTAGGAAAAAGCAGAGAAAGTATTTTAGGGAATTACAGCCACCAATGGCAAGCGCCGTTCTTGAGAGTTCTTAAAAAAAAGTTCCAAAGCGAAAATTCACTTTGAAACTTTTTATTACTAATTTATGATCTAAAAAAGATTCCGGATTTATTTCTGAAGTTTATTCAGCAACAACTCAGCTACTTTTTCGGAAGACGCCGGATTCTGCCCGGTAATCAGCAAACCGTCTTCTAAAGCATACGCTTCAAAATCGCCGGCTTTGCTGTAAATCCCGCCGTTTTGTTTCAGCATATCTTCTACCAAAAAGGGAACGACATCGGTCAGTTGTACCAGGGCTTCTTCGGAATTGGTAAATCCGGTTACTTTTTTACCTTTTACCAATGGTTCACCGGAAGTATTTTTCACCTGTTTCAAAGCTGCGGGAGCATGACAGACGAAAGCTACCGGTTTATCGCTGTTGTAAAAGCTTTCGATCAGTTTTGCCGAATCCGCACTTTCTGCCAAATCCCAAAGTGGACCGTGACCGCCGGGATAAAATACGGCATCGTAATCTTTTGCAGAGACTTCAGACAGTTTGTGCGTTTTGCTTAATTTTTCCTGCAAATCTTTATCTGCTTTAAATCTGATGGTGGCTTCCGTTTGATTTTCCGGTTTGTCACTGGTAGGATCGATGGGTGGCTGGCCACCATTTGGGGAAGCTAAAATAACGTCAACGCCTTTATCCACCAAAAAGTAATAAGGACTTGCGAATTCTTCGATCCAAAATCCGGTTTTCTCACCGGTATTTCCCAACTGATCGTGGGAGGTTAAGACAAATAATATTTTCATAAGTATTTTTTTTAAATGGTTAAATTTATAATAGTCTGTTTTTTGTCGTGCTACACTCACAACTTCTTTTAACGCAAAGAGCGCAAAGTTTTTTTTGACCTTATGCTGTTTCCGATGCTTCTTTTTAAGGACGCAAAGGCGTAAAAATCAGCAAAGGTGTCCAGTCAATTATTGCTTCATATTCAGGCAAAAAATTACATTTTAGTAACTCATTTCGATAATTTTCTGAACATCTGCGGGCGCAAGTAATTTATGCTCTCCAAGTCCCATCCAACCTCGGTCTATAAAACGTTTTGCAATAATATTTCCGGTTTCTGAGTAGTCTTTGGTGTAGTCGGATAATTTAATATCGATTCCTAAAGATTTGAAGAATTCATCGGTTTTGTCAATTCCGGCGTGGGCTTTTTCTTCTAAACTTCCTTCGGTAATATTCCAGACGCGCTCCGCATATTGCGCCAGTTTTTCTTTCTTGGTTCCGAAATTATAACGGTAATGATTTCCTGCTAAAATGGCCAAAGTTCTGGCATGATCAATTCCATACATCGCCGTTAATTCATGTCCCATCGAGTGAATGGCCCAGTCTCCCGGAACGCCCTGCTGGATTAATCCGTTCAAAGCCATGGTACAGCTCCACATAAAATTGCACGCGGCCTGATAATCCGACGGATCTTTCATAATGGCCGGAGCCACTTCAATTAAAGTCTGTATGATACTTTCTGCAAAACGATCCTGCAATAAAGCGCCGATCGGATAGGTCATATACTGTTCCATCACGTGGGTGAACGCATCTGCAATGCCGTTCGCCAGTTGACGTTGCGGAATGGATTTAATCACTTCCGGATCAAGAACGGAGAAGATTGGGAAAAGTCCCGGGCCGCCAAACGCTAATTTTTCCTGCGTTTCTGCTCTGGTAATTACCGACCCGGAATTCATTTCAGATCCGGTTGCAGGAAGCGTCAATACCGTTCCAAAAGGCAATCCTTCGGTCACCGGTTTTTTGTTGGTGAGTAAATCCCAGGGAGTTTCGCCCTGATATAAAGCTGCGGCTGATAAAAATTTAGTCCCGTCGATTACAGAACCGCCGCCAACAGCTAAAAGATAGGTGATCTTTTCTTCTTTAATGACTTTCAGTGCGTCCAGTAAAACGCTGTATTCCGGATTGGCAGGAATTCCACCGAATTCTACGACTTCATAACCTGAAAGTGCTTTTTTTACCTGATCATAGATTCCGTTTTTCTTAATACTTCCGCCACCGTAGAGCATCAATACTTTTGCGTTTGCCGGAATTTCTGCCGGAAGATTTTCGATCTGACCTTTACCAAACAATATTTTTGTTGGATTTCTGTATTTAAAATTGTTCATATTTTTATTTTTCCTGTTTATATTTTTACGATCATTTTCCCTTTATTCCTGCCTTCAAAAAGGCCGATAAAAGCCTGCGGAATATTTTCAAAACCTTCCACAACGGTTTCGGCCGCATGCAGTTTTCCTTCAGACAACCATTGCGACAGATGTTTCATTCCTTCGGGGAATTTCTCCGCATAATTGCTCACGATGAATCCCTGCATCAGAGCACTTTTGCGGATGAGGAAAGGTTCCACGCGCGGTCCCTGCGGAACAGAAGTATCGTTGTAGGCGGAAATCGCGCCGCATACAATAATTCTTCCCAGTCGATTGATATTGGCATGTACACTGTCTGAAACCGCGCCGCCGACATTGTCATAATAAATATCAACGCCATTGGGACAAACTTCTGCAATGGCTTTGGTCATGTCCTTTGTGGTATGGTAATTAATGGCTTCATCAAAACCGAATTCAGATTTCAGCAAGGCTGCTTTTTCATCGGTTCCGGCAATGCCAATCACGCGGCATCCCAGGATTTTTGAGATTTGTCCCACGACACTTCCCACGGCTCCGGCAGCTCCGGAAACCACGATGGTTTCTCCGGCTTTGGGTTTTCCTATTTCTGTAAGGCCGAAATAAGCGGTTAATCCCGTCATTCCCAAAACCCCTAAATAATTAGAAAGTGGCGCTGCCTGAGCATCTACTTTTAAAACGTTATTTCCTGTTGAGGTTTGAAATTGTTTCCAGTCCAAAGCTCCTGTAACAAAATCTCCGGCTTTATACTTTTCATTCTTAGATTCCGCTACTTCCGCGACAACGCCGGAACTCATCACTTTTTGCAGTTCAAAAGGCGGCACATAAGAGGGGACATCGCTCATTCGTCCCCGCAAATACGGATCTACAGAAACGAATTTTGTTTTCAAAAGAATTTCGCCTTCTTTTATTACCGTCATTTCTTCATCTACAAATTTAAAATCTGACAGTTGGGGTTTTCCAACCGGTCGGCTGTTCAGTGTTATTGTTTTATTCATCTTAAAAGGTTTTTATTAAAAATAAATGACTTTTTTTCTGTGTTTTTTTGATATTGCTGAATACAGGATACGCTCTGGCTTTGAGCTTACTTTCTGATGACTCATTTCGGATATCCATTTCTTATGAAATAAATTTTAAGAAATTTTCCACTCTTTAAGGTCGGTGAAAAAGAAAATATCTTTTTTGTAAGCAAATTTAAACAGGCTCCTCATTAATGAAGGTTTTTAAAATTAAATATTATGTATATCCGTTTTTAATCATAATGTAATTTTTTAAAGCAAAGGTTCGCAAAGATTTTATTTGCATATCCATACCATGTTTACAATCTTTTTTAAGTTCGCAAAGGCGTTTCACTTAGCAAAGTTCGCAAAGACTTTACAATTATTACTAATTACGGATATACATATTAAATATTTATATCCGTCTTTAATTAATGCAAAGTCGCAAAGATTTCATTTACAAACAGGCTGTTTTTCTCACTTTTTTAAGGACGCAAAGGTGTAAAACTTGACAAAGGACAGAAGAAATATATCTGTATTACTAATTATAGATATACATTAAATTAAAAGAAAAATCAAATTTTTATCGCATCCCATGCCAACTGAAACGTTTCTTTTTTCACTTTTTCATCTAAGGTAAAGATTTCCCTTTCCTGCATTTCCAGTAAAAAAGACAGAGGATAGATGGTATAAGCATACAAAATATAGTCCGAAAGTGGTTTTATAACACCTTCTTTTTTACCTCTTTCCCATAAATCGAGTAACGGTTGCAGATTCTTTAATCCTTCTATTCTAATGGCTTCATCAATCATCGGGCTGTTGTCGCACTGGGATAAAAAGTTGGCTTCTTTTATCTGATTTAATTTGTAGTTGGCGATATTAACCCAAATAAGTTCAAAACCGGTCTTCACAGACATCTCTTCACTGTACCCTTCGAAAGCGCAGGCACTGAAAGACTCCTTCACTTCTAAGTAAAGCGTATTGATCAAATCCTGCTTATGTTCGAAATACAGATAAATGGTCGCCGGTGACACCCCTGCCATTTTAGCGATCTTAGACATCGGCGTATTATGAAAACCATGGTTGTTGACCAAAGTAAGTGTCGCATTGAGCAACGCATTTTTTTTGTCTGTTATTTTTTCTTTTTTAGCCATTCTTCTTTATTTTACAAGCGAGGTAAATTTATATGATCTCCAGGAAAGCCAAATCAATATCAATTGAATAACCAGTCTGAAATAGGCCAGCTCAGGACTTCCGATGACGGGCTGCGCTTTGAAAGCATCCGCAATATGGAGTGGCAGGAAAATCACCATTAACACAAAAATACCGAACAAACCATATTGGGTATATTTTTGATTTAAAAATAAGGTAACGATGCCTAAAAGTAATTCTACAATTCCCGACAAATAAACAATTGCCAGTGGAAACGGTAAAAATGACGGGACAAACGGAAGATAAAAACCGGGATTCCACAAGTGCTGAACTCCGGCCGCCATCATTAAAAATGCTAAAAGGATACTTGCGATCACCCAAAAAATCACTCTCATTGTACTTGATTTATGTTTTATTCTGCAAAGATATAAAAAAAAGAATGAACGTTCATTTTTATAAATAAACAAAATGATGATGGCTGATACTATTTAAACCTAAAGAGGAATCATGAAATGCTTTCCTGCCCAAACATTAAAGGTGAACAAAGTCGCTGTTCCTTTAATTTAAAAATGATCAAATACAATGTTCTAAGAATAAACGTTCTCCAGAAAACAACTGTTCAACGAAAGTGGTAATCCCACAGGCGGGCAAAAAAATAAATAATCCATTTGCAGACGGACTAATTTCTGTTATTCAAAAATCTTCTTCTGGCTCTCACATACACCCTGCTTACTTTAAATTTTCTTGAAATTAAATTGAACGTACTGATGACGGTTAAAAGCGAAATAAAAGCCAGGGCACCAAGAGCGCCGCCAAAGCCTTCAAAGAAAAGACTTTTTTTACTGTAAATGATGCTGAACAGCATTCCGGCAGCAGCTAACCGAAAATAGCTTCCATAGTATTTAGGGGAAACCATTCCAATAAACGAAGTTCCCATCAGGATAAGCGGAATATTTTTGGTGAGATAAGAATTCAGTGCGTGCGGAAAACAGTAGAAAAACAGCCCTGCCGCAACCGAAACTAAAGCCGAAGACCGAACCGGACCCTGTTTATAATGTTCGCTGACATAGAAAGTAAGCGTTGAACCTACAGTTCCGGCAACGGCTGTTATCATAAAATCATTCATAATAACCAATGTATAAGGGTGACAATCACCATACTGCCGAATGCGATACTGCCCAATTTTCCACCAATGCCGACGAACAGATTTTTTGCCAGCATCAAAAAGAGACCGGCTAAAATTCCGGCAGCAATGACAAAACCAATGGAGGGTGCGATTTTCAAGGCCGACATTCCGATGAATGCGCCACAATAAATAGCGGCCGGCACATTGTTAAAGTACTCTGATTTTTTATCAATGGACGGAAAAAAGGAGGCAAATGCGCCCGTAATCCCAACTGACAAGACGCTTCCAAGATCGGTGGAAGTATTAAGCAGATAGCAAGCCGAGGCTCCAACCGGGACCCATATCGCCACAGAAATATTTTCGTAAACATATTCTTCATGATGCAGATCCAAGTATTTATATCCAGAGATCAGCATTAAGGTGATGAACAGTACAGAAATGATGGTCGCAAAATGATTGGTTTCGTACTGCTCTTTAATAATCATTAATAAAAATACCACCTGAACAAACAGAACAGTTGATGTCATTAAAAACCGGGCGGCTTTGTGTTTCTTCATGCAATAAATCGGTTCCTAAAAGAGGAAGAGTCAGTTTAAATTTGTTTTAAAAGTCAAAAAACGATCTCCTTTTTATACAGATTCTTTCTTTAATTATACTAAAAATTTTTAACGCGATAACGCAAAACACAATCATATCTGACCGCATTGACGTACCACTATTTAAAAACAAAACCCCAACTTAATCAGGGTTTTGAAAACTGTTTTTTTTAAATTTTAATTACCTCTGTAGGTGGAATATCCGTAAGCAGACAGCGTAATCGGAACATGGAAATGGCTTTCTCCTTTAATTTCAAATACCACTTCTATGAAAGGGTAAAAAGAGTCCTGCTTCATTTTTTTAAAATAAGGGGCCACAAAATAGGTCAACTTATAAATACCTTCATTATCGACTCCTTTCGTTACCTTTAAAAAATCGGTAATCCTGCCGTTTTGATCCGTTATTTTTTCATCAACGGCGGTCCATTTGCCAGCTTTATCCTGTTTAGACAGACTTATTTTCACACCTGGAGCAGGCTCGCCTTTCGTAATGTCTAAGATGTGACTTGATAACTGGAATTTTGCCTCCTGGGCAAAGCTGAAACTTGCAAGTGCAAGCATAAGTACGGTTAAAAAATTTCTTGCTTTCATCTTTATTTATTTATTTGTTTTAAATCCTAATTTCTCTACTGCTTCCGTTGCAATACGGTGATCATTTTCTCCGCTTCCGCCGCCGGAAACTCCTAAACTTCCAACGAGTTCACCATCTTTCCATACCGGTACGCCGCCCCCTAACAATAATAATTCCGGAAGTGTATTGAGGTTTTTCGCACTTTCACTACCGGCTGCATTTTTCATCAGGTCCAGACTTGCCGTTTTTGTCGACAGTGAGGTGTACGCTTTCCGTCTGGAGGCTTCTGTATTGTGCGGTCCTACATGATCTCCTTTTAACAGTAACAATGTTACGCCCGATGAATTGAGTACCGCAACGGATACTTTTTTATCTGATTTTTGAGCTTCAATTCCGGCCTGTTCTGCTAACTTCAAAGCTCCTGCCTGATTCAGACTGTATTCCTTTTGTATATATTGTGCAGATGCCAGTCCAGACATGAACAGCAATACACTGGTGATCATTATCTTTTTTCCTGTTTTCATAATCGTAAAAATTGAATGTTCGGTACCGCAATTTACTGCGTCCTTTTTCTGAGTGACTTTATTGATCGGTAATGAACGGGTTAATCCTGAAATTTTACTGCTGATTGCGCAACAGTCTTTTTTTTACCTTACTTAAGAATTCGTGGGAGATTCCTAAATAGGCAGCAATTTGGTGTTGGGCTATTCTTTGATCGAGGGCCGGATATCTTTCCGTAAAATCCAGGTACCTTCTCTCTGCAGTTTTATGAAGCATGCTGATCATTCTTAAGTGCATGGATGCCAAAGACTTTTGATTCATGATTCTGAAAATCTTCTCCGCTTTCGGAATATCGGCATACAACTGCTCTTTTTTTGCCCGGTCAACCGTTAAAATAACAGAATCTTCCAGGGCCTGAATATTTAATCTGGAAACTTTACCGGAAACAAAACTGCCAATATCTAATACCCACCAATCCTCGACTGCAAAATAGAGAATGTGTTCCCGGAGATTTTCGTCCTGATAAAAAACTTTAAAACAACCTTCCAGCACATAGCTTTCAAATTCGCACACTTCTCCTTCTTTCAGAATAATCCTGTTTTTTTCAACTGTTTCAAGGGTATAACAAGAGATGAACGCTGCTAATTCATCCTGCGACAAATCAACGTATTTTAGGATATTCTTTTCGAAGGAAGGGTATGCCCCCATATTGTTTACTGGTTTTTTATATAGCTTTCACTTGTTTCGAGTGTTGCATACAATCCGCCTAATGCATTTAATCCTGCCAGAAACGATGCTGTAATCTGTTCAGCGGGGATCATTTCCCCATTCAGTTCGCGGGCTTTGGTGGTCACTGCGTCTGCGATAATTGTATTATGAAAACCGAAATCCATGGCTGCTCTGGTTGTAGCACTTACGCACACATCGGTCATCATTCCGCAAATTACTAAATTTGAAATAGATTTCTCCTGTAAATATCCTAATAATTCTGTTTCTCTAAAACTGTTCGGGTAGTTTTTTGTAATCACCTTTTCTGTCTCTAATGGAGCAACACTTTGGTGAATTTCCGCGCCTTCCGTTTCAGGTAGAAAGAAAGTAGCCCCTTCCTGGTTTGAAATATGCTTGATATGAACGACCGGCATGCTGTTGTTTCTAAAATAAGAAAGCACAGCACCCGCCTTTTCTGCCGCTTCAGCTGAGTCTTCCAGTTCCATCGTTCCGCCCGGAAAGTAATCATTCTGGATGTCGATGATCAGCAATGCAGTTGTGTTGTTATTTTCCCGTGTCATCATTTTCTTTTTTTTATTTTAAAAGCTATTTACTTATCCTCAAATTCTTTACTACTGTTTTGAACAGGTTCTCTCTTTTAATTAATTTTCGGCAAAGTTAGTTTGGTCACCGGAAAAAAGTGTTGAACTAGTTCAATAAATGAATAATCTGGATATCCATTTTAAACATCATGAAAATTTTTGAGGCAGCCCCCCACAAATATTTTGTTTGAGAATGACCTGTTTTTCATTTTATCTTTAAAGTTCGCAGACCGGAGATTCCTAATTTCTAAATAAAATTTAGAAAAGATTGAAAGGATGTTTAACTTTTTCAAACCTTTGATTTCACTTGACAAATTTCGCAAAGACTTTCCCATTATGCTAAATTACAGATCTACCAAAAAAATAATATTGAACGGATTGCACCGGGCTGTTTGAAAATAAAAAAAAATGGGCCCAGTTTTGTCAGGTGAAGGAATGGCTCGATAATGGATAAAAGCTATTTCGTTCAAGATTCTGGCAAAAGGCAGGCGTGTTTACCATTAAAATAACAATCCTGGCTGTTCAGAACATCATAAAACACATTTTACATCCGTTATAACTTTTGAAACTTAAATCACCATGGCAAAATCCTCTATCATTTTCTTTCTCCTCCTGTTTTATACCGCAACGGCTCAAAACAGAATTGATGATATTCTGGGAAAATGGATGTCCGTGGATAAAACCGTAAGTGTATCTGTTTACAGGGAAGGAAAAAATTTTAAAGCCAGGATCTTGTGGTTTGATGAGCGTTTAGGAAATGGAAAGCCAATGAACACGCGGGTGGACTCTCATAATCCTGATTTAAATTTAAGAAACAGAAAACTGATTGGCATGGAAATTCTGAAAAACCTGAATTTTAACCACGAAAAACAACGTTGGGAAAATGGAAAAATCTATGATGCTTCCAGCGGCAGAACCTGGGATTCTTATATTGAAATCCAAGAGAATGGCCTGATGATTGTCCGTGGCTACTGGAAATGGACCTGGATTGGAAAAACACTGCATTTTAATAAAATGTAAATGAGCTTTTTGCTCGCGGTTAAAAAATCAGTGCCATTTGTGTTTTGATAAAAGCACGCAGTGATGAAGGAAAATGTCGGAACGCCACTTTTTTAACATCAGTTTCTTTCTAAGTGAAAATGGTGCTGCTCAAAAGTGCACATCAGATTGAAAATCAAATATTTTCTGAATATTTGTAAAAATTATTTTTTAATGAAAATCAGTCTTCAAAATTAAGCAGCAGCTTTTTTACCTTAGTTTTTAGGTTCTTTTTAAAACTTTCGGGAGGCGTTTAAAATTAATTTTACGGTACAGTCAAAGCCTGAACAGGTAAAGGGCACTATATGACATTTCAGCAAAACATTTTTACCTGGATTTTAAAACCTTGACCAGAAAAGCAAAAGAATGATGTAGCACGACTCTCTTGTTTTCAATTCTAACTTCCTCCTATTCAATGGATTTAGCTGGCATCTAAAATAACGTTCCAGTCAGATTTTCGAAATTCATTACCGCTTTTAAAAGAATAATTAATAACTTAGATATTCTTTAAAAACACAAAATATCATGAAAACAAACCCATTAGAATCCGCTTTATCCTTTATTGGATTATTAGGAATCATCGGTGTTATTATTTTGATAACAACCAATTCTACCAGAGTTTACCGCCCGATCACTGAAACACAAACAGACTGGAAAAATCTAAAAGTGCTGCCCGGGAACATCACCAAGGACAGTCTGATGTTTGTAATGCAAACTTTTAACAGTTCTCTGGGCGTAGATTGTGTATTTTGTCATACTGCACAAAAGAGCGATCCCAAAAAACTGGATTTTCCTTCTGATGCTAAATTAACCAAAGAGATCGCCCGGGGAATGCTCCAGATGACCAATGACATCAATGCGAAATATTTTCTGCCCCACGCTCCAGACCCGAAGCCCAAACAAATCACTTCCGTTTACTGCATCACCTGTCACCGCGGAAATCCCAATCCAGAAAAATACCTGCAGGGCGTAAGCAAAATGGTTCCGATTCTCATGCCGATCAGGAAAAATGAAATGAAAATGCAGTAACCGGAAAACCAGGACTTTGTAAAGCAGATTTGAAAACATTGGTGACGCTTTCAAGGTTTTTGATCATCAGAACTTTTTGAAATTGTAATTTAAAATTCAGCCTAAGATTAATTAATGAAAGTCTATTGAGATTTTCGCCGGAAATAAACGTGGGTTCTTAACACAGATGGTACTGCTAATTTTATCAAGGATATTGGTTTAGATTATTGAATGTGATTTTAACACGAATGGCTTCACGAAAAACACCATTTAGATTTTTTGAAATGGGATTTAAAGAATAAGGTATCGGAGTAATGGGTCGTAAACATCTATTTCCGGACATTTGCTAAGCGAAATCGCAGATTCGAGGGTGGCAAATGCCTTTGCCAATGTTTTCTTATCGTTTTGAAGGAATGGGTGAATCTTCGGTTTGCGCCTTTAGATGAGCGAGAAAAACAGCCTGTTTTTACATGAAACCCTTGTCCCGTTCACGACGGGATTTAAAATTTTATGATGATTAAAGACGGATATCTTTAAAAAAATAGAATTCATTGAATTTCTATTTGGGTGAAACTTCTGTCTATATTTTATTTTCGGAAAATAAATCCGATGGAAAATGGCTTAAGAAAACCACGTTAATGGCTATCTTTGCAAAAATTTTCAACCTCAATATCAACTCATTTTATGTCTTTATCCCTTTTTAATCCCTTCACGGATTTGATTTTCGATGAACAGTTTTGCTTCCTTACCGGAGATTTAACTACCGAAAAAATGACTGTTTACCCGGAGTGGCTCATGGATCATTTTAAATTTGGAACCGATCGCATTGAGATGATGGATAAAAGCAAGTCTTACACATATGCTGATCTGCAGTTGCCTTGCTCACCCCGCGTGAAAAAAGCTTTTGAGGCGTTGGAGGAAAAAATCCAGGCTGCCTATGAAAAAGGATATGAAGGCATGGCCGCACTCGATGAACAGTTGCTTTTTCTCTGGACGGGAAGAATGGTTTACGGCATGTTGTATTACGAAATGCGCTACGAAAGCAGCCGCAGGATGAGACTGAGAGAAAATTTCGACCTCTCATCTGCCCTGCGCGAACGTTTTGGAAACTTCCATCTGATGATGCAGTCCATCATAGAACCGGTTTCTTTTGTGGGTCAGAAACCCTGGAGTATTGCGGTATTTCCGCTGAAATATTCCGCCGATATTTTCAGTTACCGTGATGATACGGTTAATTTACTGTTCCAGTTTGGCGTCAACGGATTTGGTTTTATTGCCTGTCTTCAGGATAATGGCGTGATCGGTGAAAAACAAAAGGAGATCCTCGAAAAAATGAAAGGTCACGTTTTGCATCCACTTCAGTTTGAAGAATTATTCGCGAGATTTCATTACTCCGATTATATTTTACAGTACAAACCGGAATACCAAATTGAAAACACCGCAACCGGAATTACGATAGAGGCAGTTCCTGTTACTGCCAATGAAAACAGACCTGTTTTCGGATTTTGGGATGAGGAAACTTTCGCACAGCTGCTCACCAACTATTGGTCGGTTTACGGCATTCAGAGGGGAGATATCATTCAGTTTCAAAAACCGTTTCTGAGCTTTCTGGAGAATCCCTATACGAAGGATTTTATTGTACCGGAAAATATAGATTTGCCTTTTTAACGGGTGCAAGATTTTTGCACAGGTCAAACGCATTAAAAAGTATACCGCTGCTAAAAAAACTAAAGCATAATAAAGCATTTAAACTTGGTCTTGCTTCCATAAGTTTTAGCGATTTGGCTGATCTTAAAAGTTAAAAGAAATTGAAGACTCCTTTGTCTGTCATTAGTTCCCCAAACGAGAGGTCAAACGAAAGGGTCTAAAAAATGCGTTAGATCAAAAAAAGAAAGGTACTTCGTTTATTTAAGAAATACAGGTACTTGAATTTCAGATCCCACAGATATTTCCTGATTTTCATACTGATCAATAGGACCTGAAATTTACTGAAAAAAGTGCTGTTTTAATGCATTTTACCTGCATTTTTCATCATTAAAGAAAGACTCAAACTAGTTGATATTCACTCCGAAAAGATGTCCTACCAAGGCGGTAATTCCCATGGCTACTGTTCCCCAAAAGCAAATTCTTAAAACGGCGGTACCCATAGCAGAACCTCCCGTTTTTGCAGAAACCGCTCCTAAAATCATGAGAAAAACAATCGAGAAACCGTATTGATAATAGACCATTTCTTTGATAGGTGCTAAAAAAGAAACAACAAAAGGCAATAAAGCGCCCAATGCAAAGGACCCAAAGGAAGCCATCGCTGCCTGTAACGGTTTTGCCTGTGTAATTTCATTAATGCCTAATTCATCATGTGCATGCGTTCCCAGTGCGTCGTGTTCCGTGAGTTCTGTAGCGACCTGCAAAGCGGTTTCTTTACTTACCCCTCTGTTTTCATAGATTTTAGCAAGCTCTCTCAGTTCCACTTCCGGAAGTTCTTCCAGTTCTTTTTTCTCACGCAGCAGATCTGCTTTTTCGGTATCTTCCTGTGAACTGACAGAAACATATTCCCCTGCCGCCATCGACATGGCCCCTGCAATCATTCCCGCTAAAGCTGCGAGTACAATGATATTCCGGTCTGGCTGTGCTGCGGCTATGCCTATTACAATACTGGTGGTGGAAAGCAGTCCGTCATTAGCACCTAAAACAGAGGCACGAAGCCAGCCCACTCTGTTTACATAATGTTTTTCAAATGGATGATGCATATCTGTTTTTATTAAAAAAATGATTTTTAAACCTTAAATTTAATGAAATAATTTCAAATTCCGTCATTATTGATGGGTTATAATGCATATCCCACCCACTGAGAAGTTCTTTCACCCCGAGCTGATTTTTCATCAGGATCTCTCCACCTGCTGACCATTCCGGTTGAAGCGGTTTAGGAATCAGAAAAAATACGGATGACTTCAATCTCTGGCGGAGGTTTTATCAAACTTCAGCAGTTTTCAAAAAATTAAACCTGTACAAAACCGCTTGAACTGCCTCGGAGGAATGACAATACCAATAAAAACAGGCAGGCGGCATCAGATGACCGGAAGTTTCAAAAGATGACGAAAATCCAATATTTCAAAATCTGTGCTTCGTATTCCGGCGACAGGGATGCGCTATAGATCATTTTATAAAATGATTCCTGTCACAAATTAAAAACATATAAATTCGGAAATTTACTTAATAAATACTGCAAGATGAAATCGATTTTGTATTTCCATGTTATTCTGCTCGCCGTTATTCAGATCAGCGGCCAGAATATCCGGTTAGACCTCTTTCTTGCGGACACCGCCAATTGGCGTACCCTCCATTATCCAAAAACAGTGAAGCGTTTTTATGAACAAAACGGGTTTAAATACGCTTGGATGGATTCGGAAAAAGCTCTTTTACAGGGCGCAGTTGCTTTGCTGGCAAGTGCACCCCAGTACGGAATGTCTTCTTATGCCAATCAGCCGCAGGAGTTTTCTGCCGAAAAATTAAAAAAGGTGGCGCATCATACCACCGCAAAGGATTCTGTTGCGATGATCAGAAATGACATTCTGATTACAGATCAACTTATTACATTTCTCAACCATCTTCATTTTGGAAAGTATAACCCTTTTTATAAAGCCGATGAGATCGATGAACGGAATATAGACGGCTTCCGTGCCGACGAAATCCTGGCGGGCGCCCTTAGAAAACGGAATCTGCAAAATGCAGCTGCCGAAGCACAGCCAAAAATAAAAGCCTATCAGGATCTTCAAAACTATTTGAGGAGAACGTTTTCCGGCGATAATGAGGTTCCTCCGGAGACGGTGACCAAAATAATCATCAATATGGAACGCCTGCGGTGGGTGGACACTGACGAAGACTCCTATATCCTCGTGAACATCCCTTCCTACACCTTAGAATTCCATCAGGCAGGAAAAATATCGGAGTTCAAAGTTATCGTGGGAAAACCTTCCAATAAAAGCCCTGTGCTGAAAAGTGCCATTCATTATTTTACCACCGCACCGGTCTGGGTGGTTCCTCAGAGCATCATGATGAAAGAAATCCTGCCCAAAATCTTAAAAAACAGGCAGTATTTAACCAACCATCATTATTCATTTTACAATAAAGAAGGACACCCGATAAAGGGGAACAGCACCACCCTGAAAGCCGTGCGCAGCAACCCATCTCAGTTCACGGTAAGACAGTCTGCCGGGCCCGGCAATGCGCTGGGTGCAATAGTATTCCGGTTTCCCAACCCTTATCATGTATACCTGCATGATACGTCCCAGCCCAATTTATTTCATCAGGAATACAGAGCGCTGAGCCACGGATGCATTCGGGTGGAAGAAGCAAAACAACTCGCAGGCCTGCTGCTTACAGGTGACGGTGCTGCCAACCAAATCCCAGAGTTGGAAGAGGCAATGCAGACGTATACCCGAAAAGATTTTATTTTAAAAAAACCGGTGCCCTTCATGATCTCCTACCTCACCTGTAGAATACATCAGGGAAAACCTGAGATGTTCAGAGACATTTATGGTCTGGATAAAAATCTGGAACAAAAGTTCCCACACTGATAATTTAAAAAACACCTATTATGAGAACAATTCTGGTTCCGACCGATTTTTCAGAACCCTCCAAAAACGCTGCTCATTATGCCCTGAACATGGCCATAGGCCTCAAGGCAGACCTCCACCTCTGTAACGCGTTTACCGTACCAGCCGAAAGCCCTGTAATGAGCGGGGTTACCTGGTCTTTGTACGAATATCCCGACCTCAAGGAAGAGATCAACAAAGACCTGAAAAAGTTTGCCAACACATTAGAAAAAAAAGAAACTGTTCTGGCGGCAGATGCTCCTACCCTCTTTCATCCCACCATTTCTTATTCCTGTGAACGGGAAGATCTGGTAAGTTTTATTCATACCACCGCCATTGCAACAGATGCTATTCTGATTGTTATGGGAATGACAGGGGGCGGAAAGCTAAACCAGCTCCTCTTTGGAAGCAACAGTCTGAAAATGATTGACAAAACGCAGCATCCCCTACTCATCATTCCTCACCATCACCGCTACCAGGCTATACGGAAAATTGCGTTCGCGACGGACCTGAGTACGGAAGATAAAAAAACCGCACAGGCTTTATCCAAGTTGGCGGAATATTTTGATGCCGAACTCCTGATCAGTCATGTTATTGATTTTAATGAAAAACTGGATAATGATGCGTATGAGCACAAAAAAGATCTTTTCATTCAAGACATTCCGGGGAAAACCAGCTACCTGCCCATTGAAGAGAAAGGGATCGACAGTGGCCTGGATGTTTTAAGAAATAAGGATCTGGATCTGCTGGTGATGGGGCACCAGCATAAAGTATTTTTCGACAGGTTAACCGAGGGCAGCCACAGCATCAGACAGGCCCGTAAACTGCATCTTCCATTAATGGTTATTCCGCAGGGGGTCCCTCTCCTGTTCTGATCAGATTCCCATTTTGAGAGCCGTAATAAAACCCCACAGGTATTACGGCCCAACCGCATCAGTCAACATTTTTCATAATAAATAAGGGTAAGGGTTTTTAAATTTGTAACTTCGTATATTCGGGTACCTTACACTGCCGCCATGGAAAACGCCAGACTTTTGCAGGCCATTATAACCACAGCTCTTGACGGGATTATCACTGTGGACAGTAGCGGTATGATAGAACGCATTAATCCGGCAGGTCTAAAAATATTTGGTTATCAAAATGATGAACTGGTTGGTCAGAACGTTTCCATCCTGATGCCCGAACCTGACAGGAGCGCGCATCATCAGTATATGCAGCACTACCGGAAGACAGGTGAGAAAAAATCCATTGGAAAGATTCGGGAGGTGATCGGACAAAGAAAAGACGGTACTCAATTTCCCTTAAGACTCGCTGTAAGTGAAGTGCAGTATCTGGACAGAATGATCTATACCGCATTTCTTCATGACCTCACCAGAGAGAAAGAAACCGAGGAGATCCTTAAAAAATACACCGGCGAACTCGAAGAACTGGTAGAAGAGCGCACTAAAAGTCTGCAGCAAATGCTTACTGAACTTCAGCAAGCCAAAGAAGAGCTGCACCAGTCTCTTGAAAAAGAAAAAGAACTCAGCCACCTGAAAAGCCGTCTGGTATCCATGGCCTCCCATGAGTTGCGTACTCCACTAAGTGCTATGCA
Source organism: Chryseobacterium sp. MDT2-18 (assembly GCF_030815285.1). NCBI lineage: Bacteria > Pseudomonadati > Bacteroidota > Flavobacteriia > Flavobacteriales > Weeksellaceae > Chryseobacterium > Chryseobacterium sp. MDT2-18. The sequence goes on from NZ_JAUSWQ010000007.1 coordinate 21,651, forward strand.
GCTTTCTATAGCCCTCATTGAAAAATATCTCGAGCGTTCAGAGCGGGTGCCGGTGGTAAAATACCTCCATCAGCTGAAAAATGCCATCGGCAATCTCAATGCTATTCTCAATGAGTTTCTTTCGGCGGAAAAACTTGAAATCGGCATTACTACTCCGGTTAACCGTCTTTTTGATGTTTTAAAGTTTGCTGAAGAACTCCGGGACGAAATGCAGCTGATCAGCAAGACCAATCAGGTCATTACTTACCGGCATACCGGCTCTGAACGCCAGATAAATCTGGATCAATACCTGATAAGGCACTGCCTGACTAATCTGATTACCAATGCTGTGAAATATTCAGGTGAAAATACCGTGATTGAATTTTCCACAGAAATTACTGATCAGCAGTATCTTTTTACCGTTAAAGACAATGGCATAGGCATCCCTGAAAAAGATCATGCTTTGATTTTTGAGCCTTTTTTCAGGGCACACAACACCGGCAACATTTCCGGAACAGGATTAGGCCTAAGTATCGTGGATAGTTATGTCAACCTGATGAATGGAGAAATTCATTTCACCAGTTCCCTGAATCAGGGTACGCAATTTACATTATCCTTCTGTAAGACAAAGGATGAAACCAAAGATACGCTGCAAACGCCATCCATAAATACGGACTTTACCTATTGAGAATCATGGCGTCCTCCGGCGGGATAAGGAGCAGAGCATCCTGCGTTGGCGGGCTTCAAAAAGCATAAATCAGCATGATGGGCGCTCGTTTGGAAGGCATTCCTTTTCGTTGAGGCGGCGGGGCAGCATGGCCTGATTACCGTTGATCAGTACAGGTTTCCTGCCACCACTTCCTGAAAGCGCGCACTTTTTCCGGTACTATTTCCTGTCGCTGGGTCGCTGCTGAGAATTGGTGCTGAGTCTGTATGCACAGATTCAATGTCGCCCGGTACCTCAGATCCCCATCACCGGTGTTTCACCCCGCGAACATTCGCAGTTTGTGAAAAAAAGTGATTAGAATCATTTCAAAAAACAACCGCAATCATGGCACACCATAAGGAGGCATTTTACCTTTGATGTATTAACCAACAAAAATAGATTGTCATGAAAACCTTAGAAAGAATCAACACGCTGCCTACTTTTGAATCCATGATGGAAGATTTCTGGAATACCGACGGGTTTTTGAACCAACCCATGCTGGCAAAGAACAATTATCCCAATGTCAACATCCTTGATCAGGACTCTAAGTATGAAATCACCGTTTCTGCACCCGGTTTTAAGAAAGAAGATTTCAAACTGGATCTGGACAACGGTTTTCTCAGCATCAGTGCAGAAACCAGCAAGGAAAGCAAAGAAGAGAAAAAAAATTACCTGAGAAGGGAATTCTCCACCTCCTCTTTCTGCCGAAGTTTCCGTTTGCCTGATAATGTTACGGACGAACAGATCAAGGCGAATTACAAGGACGGCCTGTTAAGCATCAATATTGCTAAAGTGGATAACGGTAAAACAAATCACAAACAAATTAAAATTGAGTAAAAAAGGGAATGCTCTTCAATGGTATCGGCCTATAACCGTAACTTATCGTGAAAAACAGTGCGTTGAAAACGGAAATACTGATTTTTAAAATCGCACCTAAAAAGAACAGTCCAGTCCTGTGAAAAGGAGAAATTTTCATACACAGGATAATACGGGATCAACTTAAAGCCCTGCCGGAAGAGACAAATTGCCGTTCTGAGGATTCCGGCAGGGTTTATATCAAAATGATTCAAGGGTTGAGTCTGCTTTAAAAAATCAACTGGGGAGATTCTTATTCTGTCATGATAGGGACCCGTCATTCAAAAGGGACCTTTTTAACAGGGGATGCCAGTGGCCAGCAGTGCTCAATATTAATTTTGGCGGGAATCTGAATTTTTATCTCGTTGCCTGAATAGAAATAAGAAATCAAACAGATTTCTGTTCTGTGCTTAATCTGTTCAGAAAATCAATAACTTCGTCATCGGTTACCTGAGAGAAATCATCGTAGAACTCCCCTACGGCTCTGAAATCTTCCGGCGCATAAAGACAGATGACCTCATCGGCTTTCTTCCGGAGTTTTCTCAGCGCTTCCGGAGCAGCCACCGGCGTCGCCACCACCACCTTTTCCGGGGCATGATGTTTCACCAAATCAACCGATAAGAGCATGGTGTTTCCGGTAGCAATCCCGTCGTCAACAATAATGACCGTTTTGTCTTTCAGATCAATGGAAGAGCGGTTGCCCATAAACTTTTTATAGCGGTCCTTCAGTGTCGCCCGGATTCTCACCGTTTCCCGGTCTATAAAGTCTTCATCCATATTAAACCTCGGATCCACCACCCGTCCTTCCATACTCACGGAGCCCACTGCCAGTTCAGGGTTTTGGGGATGCCCGATTTTTTTGGTAAGCAGAAGGTCCAGAGGAAGATGCAGTTCTTTGGCGATGTAGAACCCCATAGGGATCGCACCCCGCGGAATGGCGAGGACCACTCCTTTGGTGTCCGCATATTTTTTCAAAAGGGGAACAAGACGCATTGCAGCGTCATATCGGTTATTAAAGATCATGGTGACTGTTTTTGGGTAAAGAATGATGTTCCTGAATACATTTTTGAAACCATTCGGAAGCCAGTTCGGCTACTTCTTCAAGTTTTCCTTCTTCTTCAAATAGATGCGTCGCGCCTTCCACAATAACCAATTTCTTTTCGCACCGTAAATCGTTGTACACTTCTTCATTCAGTTCGATGACCGGAACATCCAGACTGCCTACAATCAGCAGGGTGGGCGCTTTTACCAGCGGATAATCAGCATCAGCAAGATCAGGACGGCCACCGCGAGAAACGATTGCGCTGATCAGCGTTCCCAGTCTTTCTGCCGCATTGATTGCAGATGCCGCACCGGTGCTTGCCCCGAAATATCCAATCTTAAAGTTTTTATAGGCTTCCTGTTGGTGAATAAAATTCGTTACTTCTACCAGCCGCGCGGTAAGCAGATCAATGTCAAAACGGTTTTCATACACGAGATCCTCATCGGGGGTAAGCAGATCAATAAGAAGGGTTGCCATTCCACTTTTATTCAGTACCCTCGCTACAAAAGCATTCCGCGAACTGAAACGGCTGCTTCCACTTCCGTGGCTGAAAATAACGATCGCGGCCGCTCCCGGAGGAACCGTTAAAATTCCTTTCAGTGAAATGTTCCCGAATGGGATGATCATTTCGTGATTTGAAGTATTCATCGCTTTGCATTTATTGAGTCAAAGATAATCTACTGAATGCCTGCATGTAATGATTTCAATCAGTAAAAAAAATGAAATTGATCATTGTTTTTAACGCAAAATATCGGTTCGTTTGCAGGACCAAAAACAGCTGCCATGAAAATTTCATTATCAGAAGACCGTCATCTCATCAGCAGAGAACTTATCCATACCATTACCGGTAATTCGGTGGAATTACAGTCTGCCGAAGACCTGGATCAACTGATTGATCAAATCGGTGACGCCCAATATGTTCTGTTGGGTGAAGCTTCGCACGGCACCCATGAATACTACACATGGCGGAGCAAAATCAGCAAAAAACTGATTGCGGAAAAAGGATTTTCTTTCATCGCCGTCGAAGGAGACTGGCCAGACTGCTACCGGGTCAACCGGTATGTAAAGAATTATCCGGATTCGGGCAAAAGCGCTTTCGAAGTGATGCACGCGTTCAACCGCTGGCCTACCTGGATGTGGGCCAACTGGGAAGTGGTAGCGTTAGCGGAATGGATGAAGAAGCACAATGAAAATCTCCCACGCGGTCAAAAAGCAGGATTTTACGGATTAGATGTGTACAGTCTCTGGGAATCGATGGAAGCCATATTGAAATACCTGGGCAAAGTAGATCCTCAGGCACTTGAAATTGCCAAAAAAGCATTTCAGTGCTTTGAGCCCTACAGTGCCGAAGAAGGTCAGGCCTATGCCCGGGCAACCATGATGGTGCCTTTTTCCTGTGAGCGGGAAGTGATTGATCTGCTGAAAGAAATAAGAACCAGAATCTCCTACTATAATACCGATCACGAAGCGGTTTTCAGCGCCGAGCAAAATGCGGTCATCGCTGTGAACGCAGAAAAATATTACCGCACGATGGTAAAAGGCGGACCTGAGTCGTGGAATATCCGCGACCGCCACATGATGGATACCCTGAACCGCCTGATGCAGTTTCACGGAAGCCATGCCAAAGGAATCATCTGGGAACACAATACCCATATCGGTGATGCACGCGCAACAGATATGACTGCTGATGGAATGGTGAATGTAGGCCAGCTGGTGCGGGAACAGCATGGGGATAACAATGCATTTGCCGTTGGCTTTGGCTCTTATAAAGGAACCGTGATTGCAGGAAATAACTGGGGAGCCGACATGCGCATCCTCCCTTTGCCCGAGGCTGCTCAGGGAAGCTGGGAATACCTCCTTCATCTTTGCGGCGCAAAAGACAGAATCGTATTCATGAATGACAGCATGAAAAAACGCTTTGGCAGTAAAATGATTAAGCACCGCGCAGTCGGGGTGGTTTACCACCCGGAATATGAGCACCGAAACTATGTGCCAAGCCTGATGCCGCTCCGCTACGATGCATTTGTTTACCTGGATGAAACAAAAGCGCTGCATCCGCTGCATGTTGCAAAAGATGTGCATCAGATCCCAGAGACCTATCCTTTTGGCGTCTAAATACCGTGAACAGATACCGGCCTCAGCCTGGTTACTTACCATCCCATTTTCATAAAAAAGAGCCATGAAAGCAATGTTGCTTTACAAAACGGTCAATTTGGCAACGGGCCGTCAGCCATTGGTGCTTGAAAATGTTCCGGTGCCCATTCCCCGCGATGATGAAATACTGATCAGGGTTTCGCGGTGTGGGGTGTGCCATACGGAACTGGATGAAATTGAAGGCCGTACTTCCCCAACAGCATTTCCGGTCATCCCCGGGCACCAGATTGTCGGCCGGGTGGCCGAAAAAGGAACCGCCGTTACGCTTTTTAATCAAGGCGACAGGGTGGGTGTCGCCTGGATATTTTCCGCCTGTGGCGTCTGTGAATACTGCAGAACAGGGAACGAAAATCTTTGCGCTGATTTTAAAGCAACCGGAAGAGATGCTAACGGAGGTTACGCCGAGTACATGACGGTTTCTGAAAAATTCGCCTATCCCATTCCCGGAATATTTTCCGATTCCGAAGCGGCGCCCCTCTTGTGCGCAGGTGCGGTAGGTTACCGCTCCGTGGTACTTTCCGGCATCAGAAACGGACAGCGTCTGGGTCTTACCGGTTTCGGAGCCTCTGCCCATCTGGTCTTAAAAATGATAAAGTATCAATATCCTGAGGTCAGCGTATTTGTCTTTGCCCGCGACCCTGGTGAACAGAAGTTTGCCCTTGAACTGGGTGCCGGATGGGCAGGTAATACACAGGACCGTTCTCCTGAGAAACTTCACGCCATCATAGACACCACCCCAGCCTGGACTCCCGTAGTGGAAGCAATGAAAAATCTTGAGCCCGGAGGACGCCTGATCATTAACGCCATCAGAAAAGAAGACCGGGACAGACCCTATTTGCTTAACCTGAATTATCACGAAGACCTGTGGATGGAAAAGCAGATCAAAAGCGTGGCCAATGTCACCCGCAAAGACGTAAGGGAGTTTTTGCAGCTGGCTGCTGAGATTCCCATTAAACCGGTCATTGAAGAATACCGGTTAGAAGACGCGAACCGCGCATTAACAGATCTCAAAAATAAAAAAAGTATTGGGGCAAAAGTATTGGTAATAGCGTGACTCATCAATATTTTTTTTATTTAATCAACTTTGGCAAAGTTGGAAGCTTCCTAAATTTTTAGGTTTAAAATTCATAATCATTATCCCATTGATGCATTAATTAAAAATTCTTAGGGTTGGGGAAATTAATTTTGATGAAATTTAAACAGGCTCTTAAAAGGTCTGGTTGCAGAGGGCGGTTTTAAATAAGTTCAGGAATTCGACCGTGGTATTTTTTGGTATTTTCCGAAAATAAATGATGAAATAATTAAGCAAATGGCTAAATTTGATAGGGAATAAAATACAAAATAACATTAGGGAAACACGATTTTTTTATAACAGACCATGGAGTGAAGAGTATCTTCATCACCTGCCGAATTCTTTTTATCTGGACGTTTATTTAAAGTGTTTTCGCAGAGCAGCAACACCACAGTAAGTTGATTCGTATTTAGAAATAAGACTTAACCTTTAAAACATACCCATTATGAACCACAACAAAGTCACCCTACACCGCGTTTTTACAGCAAGCCCGGAAAAAGTTTACCGTGCTTTTACAGAGGCCGATGCGCTCACTTCCTGGTTGCCGCCCAATGGTTTTTCGGCTAAAGTGCATGAGCTCGATTTCAAAGTTGGAGGCAGTTATAAAATGTCTTTTACTAATTTCACTACCGGAACTACGCAGTCTTTTGGCGGTGATTATTTAGAAATCAGACCCAATGAATTTTTAAAATACACCGACCATTTTGACAACGAAAATCTGCCTGGAGAAATGATCACCACGGTCTGGCTCAAAAAAGTAGTATGCGGAACAGACGTCACCATTACTCAGGAGGGTATTCCAGAAATGATTCCTGTAGAATTCTGCTATTTAGGATGGCAGGAATCGCTGGAGAAACTTAAAAAATTAGTGGAACCAAATATTCCTGATGCCTGAAATTATCATTTCCCGATATTATAAATTAAAAACCCTATACAATGAATAAACAGATCTTCCTCAATTTCGCAGTTAAAGACCCGGATAAGTCCATGGAATTTTACACCGCTTTAGGATTTACCAACAATCCGCAGTTCTCTGATGAGACGGGAAAATGCATGGTTTGGAGCGAAAGCATTTATGTGATGCTTCTGACGCATGAAAAATTTTCTTCGTTTGCCACCAAACCTATTGCAGACACCAAATCTACATTGGCAGGACTTTTCTCCCTTTCCCTGAATTCTGTGGATGAGGTGAATACCGTAATGACCGCAGGTTTAGCAGCCGGCGGTACTGAACCTTCAGAAATGAGAGACTATGGCTTTATGCAGCAGCGCACCATTGAAGATTTCGACGGACATACGTGGGAATTTTTTTATATGGACATGACCAAAATACCTAAATAATAAATCGTTCCCGCATGAAAAATCAAAAAATCATCTATTGAAGCCGGGATGAGGCGCGGTGGCCGAGGCTCTCGAAGCAACGGATCCTCTGCCTTCGAGTACCTCAGGCATCGGGTGAGGACTCTATCTCTTACCGAGAGTGCGGTGGCTGTGGCACTCGAAGCCACGGATCCTCTGCCTTCGAGTGCCTCAGGCATCGGTAGTAGGATCTATCTTCTATAAGAGATGCGGTGGCTGAGGCTCTCGAAGTCCAGGCATCGGTAGTAGGATCTATCTTTTATATAGGTGCTCGGTGGCTGAGGCTCTCGAAGGCACCATCACCTAGGTCCCGGTAGGCGATTGCCAACTCAGGAAGCAGTTCGGGTGTGCCGTTGATCAGCGCCTCTTTCTTTACCCGGCTCCAGCCCTGAACCTGTTTTTCTCTGTAAAAAGCTTCATCAATCCGGCTGTACTCTTCATAATACAGCAGTTTTACAGGCAGTCTTTTTTTGTATGATTTGCCCCTTCCCCTGCGTGATGCTGGTTCAACTTCACTTCTAAGTTAGTGGTGCTTCCTGTATAATAACTTCTGTCTGAACAGAGTAAGATGTACATATAACCTTTCATAGCGTTTTTTTTTTATTTCAGTTCCTCTGCCTTCGAGGTCCGGTGGCTGAGGCTCTCGAAGACACGGATCCTCTGCCTTCGAGTGCCTCAGGCATCGGGTGAGAGAGCTATCTTTTATATAGGTCCGGTGGCTGAGGCTCTCGAAGATGCGGATACTCTGCCTTCGAGTGCCTCAGGCATCGGTAGTAGGACTCTATCTTTTATAAGAGATGCGGTGGCTGAGGCTCCCGAAGACGCGGTGCCTCTGCCTTCGGTTCCGGTGGCTGAGGCTCTCGAAGTCCAGGCATCGGGTGAGGACTCTATCTTTTATCGAGGGCGCGGTGGCTGAGGCCCTCGAAGCCACCGCGCCTCTCTTTCCTCGCGGCATTTTTTCACGTATTTCTGCGGGCTCATTCCATAGATCTTGAAAAAATGCCTCGAAAAGGTAGAGCGTGAACCCATCCCGCACTCACTTGCCAAGCCATCATTGCCATACTTCAGGTATTCTGGGTTTTCAGAAATCTGCTTTGCAATATAGCGGATGCGCAGTTCATTGAGGTAAGTCCTGAAATTTACACCCTTGCTGATATTGATAAAGGCAGAGAGCTACTGCGTGTTGGTACGCAGCTGGTCAGCCAGTTTTTTTTTGGTCTGTTCCGCATCAAGGTAGTGTTCCCCGTCTTCAAAATGCTGCATTTTTTCCTGCATCCTGTCGTAGATTTCCTGTGGTAGCGTAAATTTTCCCTTTCTCCGTTTCGTACCTGCGGACGAAGTTTCACCGGAAAATGCGGAGGGCGCAATCATCACCCGAAATCTCTTTTCTGCTTCCTTTTCCAAATAATACTGGTAAACGAAGACTGCCAACAATATCATGCTCAATACGAACCCAATGGTCATCATTCTTTTGCTCTGGGTTAGCCTCCTCTTTTCGTATTTAAACCCTTCCGCATGAAATACCGAGGAAAGGTATATCACATCCGCCGAAATTTGGTTCTCCATTTTGCGGTGGACATCGGAATAGTACAGGGCATCATTCATATGATTGCGGTGCTGAGCATCATGCATGAGGAGCCTGTAATTTTCGCAGAGTTCGGGAAATATAAATTGCTGCCGCCGGTACACCGAATCCACTTTCTTAAACAGTCCGATGGCCACGATACTTATATAAGCGAGTATGAAATTTTCATCGAAGATTTTTGCGGTTAATTACGTTTTCAGCAAGTAGAAAGTTTTCGTATTTTTATCCCGCGTGCGGAAATACCCCGTTATCTGTCATTCTATCCGACCATCGTACTGACATCAACGACCGAAAAACATTAGGCAAAAAACACTAACTTAGCGACCGAATTGTAACGACAAGAACGAATGGCAAATAAGTATGTAAATTTTATATCGGACGAGCATTTATTAACCTGTGTTGGTAATCTTCACAAGGCTTATTTGAAAGCGAAAAATAACATCACTAAAAAGAATTTTTACTCAAATAAAGTTGACACTATCAAGCTGACTTTTGACGCAAAGTTCAACGATATTGACGAAGAAAGCCTTATCCAAGCTGAAATTTTAAGACAAATTGATAAATCCATCAACAATTCAATCGGTACTTTTCACGAACAAATTTTAGGTGGAATTAAAGGTTTTGAAGTTGGTAATTTGAGTGGTTTTGACATCAAAGCAACGGACGATACTTTGTTTGCCGACATCAAAAACAAACACAATACAATGAACAGCAGTTCGGCAGAAAGTTTGTTTCAGAAATTGGCTCGTTATGCTGACGATTACAAAAAAGCAAAATGTTATTGGGTGCAGATTTTAGCCAAAAATAGTTTTAACGAACTTTGGAAAGGCGAAATCAACGGTAAAGAATATAGCCACAGCCGAGTTTATAAAATATCGGGCGACCAATTTTATGCTTTGCTTTCGGGACAAGAAGATGCACTTTTACAGTTGTACAAAGCCTTACCAAAAGCAATAAAAGATTATTTGCAATCAATCGAACACAGCAATTCAATCGCTGAAAATTCTGCCATTGACGAAATTAAATTAGAAACAGAAATTTCTAAACGCAGTATTTTAGACCAAATAACGTTCGAGAATTACAGTTATTATTTAGGTTTCGACAAATTGTAATATTGGTTCAAAAATTTCACAATTGAGTAACCAACTTCCTTTCCTAAATTCACAGGGACAGCATTTCCAATTTGTTTGTATTGTTGAGAAGTTGACCCCGAAAATTGCCAATTGTCTGGAAATGTTTGAATTCTTGCATATTCACGAACGGTAAACGGACGAGTTTCATCTGGATGACAACGTTCTGTTTGCTTTTGTGCTGGACTACAAGTCAAAGTCAAGCAAGGTTCATCCCAACCGATTCTTCTTGCCATTCCGGTTTTTCCACCACCTAAATAAAAACTTGCCCCCATAAAATCTTTCTGAATTTCTAAAGGTAAGTCTCTCCAATAGCCTTTTGGAGGGACTAAGTCTAAAACTACTTTCTTACTCTCAGGATATTTTGCTCCCGTAGATTGGGGAACATTGGTATCAAATAACTCACCTTTTTTCAAAGCGTCTCTTAGATTGTAGATTTTTTTATAAGGTTTAGGATATTCGTATTTTAAATCAATATCTTTCCTAATTCCAACCAAAATCAAGCGCTCCCGTTTTTGTGGAACATTAAAATTAATAGCCTTTAAAACTTTTACAGGAACAACATTGTAACCGATTTCGTCCAAAATAGAAATCATTCCTTGTAAAGTTTTTCCGTTTTCGTGACTTAAAAGACCTTTGACATTTTCACCAATACAAATCGGAGGATTTACTTCTTTTACGACTCGAGCAAACTCATAAAATAAAGTTCCTCTTGCATCTTCAAATCCCAATCTTTTTCCAGCATAACTAAACGCCTGACAAGGAAATCCTCCAGTTACCACATCTACCCGATTATAGTATTCCGAAAAATTGAAATCCTTAATATCTCCTTCTAAAACATTCCAATTTGGACGGTTTTTCCTTAAAGTTTCACAAGCGTACTTGTCTATTTCATTTAAAGCAACGCATTTTAAACCCGCTTTTTCCATTCCGACCGCTAAACCACCTGCACCTGCAAACAGTTCTAAAACTCTGTACTCATTTTCAGGCTCAACAAAATTACAAACTGTTTCTTCAATATCAGCATTTAGAAATTCGGCAAACAAAGTTTCAACTTCATCCTTTCTATAAACTCTATAATTACTCATTGGCTCACGAAAGGCTGAAAGTTTTCCTTCTTCATCCCAACGACGAAGCGTTTTCGTACTTTTATTAAGTAACTTCGCTGTTTCTGAAATAGTTAAATACTCACTCATAACCAAATTATACAACATTAGACATTGGTTACAAATTTAATACAAAAAATCTTAAACTTCCAAATGAAAATGACGAAAAGAAGAACGACAGATAAATATTTCTACAAACGGGTATGAAGTTTTCATCGAAGACTTTTGCGGTTAATTAAAGAACCCAAGAAATCAGCTCCGGATCAATATTACCCGATGTTGGAGCTTGACACAGTTTATTTTACACTCCCAAAATACATTGTAAAAAAGAGAATGCAATGATTATTACGAACAAAGTACACCACTCATTCCGACGCAAAGTACACCAGTTAATTTCATAAAAAACTTTCTAGACTTTCCACTATATGATTTTATTCAATTGTTTCATTTTTATCATCTTTTATTAAGTCTTTTGCAAAGTTGATGAACAATTTGTGTGCTTTTGTAAATGAATATCTGTCGTTACTTTGTTTTACGGCTATATTTCTCTTTACCATAGTTCCAATATGTCGTTTTAAACTTTCTTCATTGTTCAACTGCTTGTTAGCTTTTATAACATCTGTCCAAGACGAATTACTAAAATATTCAATAATCTCGTCAATATGAAATTCAGAATAATTGAGTTCCTCTAAAAAATTCTTTCCGTCTTTGTCAAGCTCGTAACAAAGGATTGAAAAGAAAATTGAAATATCTCTTGATGTATTTTCATTTGTCTCACTTGAAACAAGATAATAAAAGTCGTGATTACCAATAAGTTCAAATCCGAAAGAATTTTCAAAGAACTCTATATAAAAATCTTCCTTTTTCTTAATTGTTTCAAATAATAAATCCTCAACGGTAATAAACTTTCCCTCCATTAGGGAAGTGATTATTTCTTTATGTTTATCTGGATACATCTTCTTGTTTTTTGATTATAAGTTTGGGCATAACTAATTCATAATCATTATTATAAACGATTATTTTTTCTCCTTCCTGGTTAACTGAAACTTCATAATCCTCTTCAAAAAGTAAACATGTTACCATAAAGAAGTTGTCAAACGAAAAATCTTCATTTTCTTCCTTAATTGAACTTTCACACCATTTGAAAAAATCCTCTACGGGCAAATTGCTGTTTAGCGTTTCTTTATACTTTGATTTATCGAAAATCCAATCATTGGTTTGTTCTGAATCTTCAACAATTATTATATCAGCTTCATTTTTGAACTGTTCAAAATATTCTTTCGTGTTTTCATAGATGAATCTATTGTAGATATTATCTCTGGTGGAAACAAATATATGTGGCGGTTCAATTCCTTTATAACAGTTTCCATTAGTTAGGTAAAAATGAAAGCCTCTCAAATATTGACTTTCGGTTTTTATTCGTTCAATTAAAGGTAATAATTCATTTGTAAGAATTACAGATTGTGTATTTAAGTCTTTCCCAACTTGACGAAGCAAATGATACAATTTTTCAAATTCTCGTCTTATGCTTTCATCTCCGTAATCAAATCTTTTTACGTTAGTAAACTGAGAAACATTCAGCAATTCATTGTAAATAGATTGACTATGGTTTACGTCTAAAATTGTATTGAGTGGGGTTATGTAATTTTCAATGAGATATCTTGCTTTATGAATTTTCTCTTGGTAGTCAATTTTCTTGTTGTTTGCTTTTAGCTCTCTTGATTCCGTTAATAAACTTTTGGTGTTGTTTACAACGGCATTTGTGAATTTTCTAATTTGACTTGATAAGGCTTCAATTCTTTCTAATAAAATGTTCTTATCCTCATTTATTCCCTCTTTGATTTTTAAAAATAGTGTTCTTATTGACTGTCCAAAATGCTCGATTTCTTCGGGTAAAAGCGGTTTGAATTGTTGATGTATAAATTCAAAAAGTATAAAATACGGTTCGTTAAATGCAAAGTCATCATTCTGCTCAACCAAGATTTGATATTCAGTTAATTGTTCCCGAATGTTTTTGTCGTAATTTTCTAAACAAACATTTAGGGCTTCTTTGGTGATAATATCGTTCTTAACCTGTATATCAAAAAGGTCTCGTAGCAAATCGTAATGATTTGCCATAAACTGCAATATTGATTTTGGTTCAGATTTAATCATATTTCCAATACTGTTGCTCTAAAAATCGGTTATTTCTTATGATGCTTTCCTTAATCTTAACCACATTAATATCCAAACTTTGCTTAATTCTATTCGTCATTTCGGCTTTATTGTCTTTTAAGCTTTGAGAATATTTTCCAAAAAGTTCATCATAGTTTTCGGGAACGTAAAGTTGAGCAAAGTCAAAAACCTCTTTGATTCTTAGAAATTCTTCAAGACCGTTAAAATCGTAATCAACAAAAACAAGTAATTCATTTGTAAAAAGACTGCCTAGAGATTCTTTTCCTATTCGTCCATATTTATGAATGAAAACAAAACTTTCTCCTAACAATTTTTCGGCAACTAAAAACGTGTCCAAATTCTCAACAATACAAATTCGTCTAGTTTCAATTTTTTCTGCATTACAGGCAAATAGTTGAAATTTCTTTGTGTAATCTTCTAAATTCACTTCATTGTCGTTTATCTTAACCTTTTCAAATCCTCTTAACATAAAAATAGGGGTAGAAACTGTTTTTTGAATTTTCGAGTTTCTGAATTTTCTAACATTGTCAGACTTGTCTTTAACTTCAATGTCTTCAGGAAAATAGATTTTAAAAAAACTTTCAAATTCAGTTATTTTTTTTACTTCATATCTGAATCCTCTGCCGGATTTCGTTTTTTCAAGAATTAAAGAAGAAACCAATCCTTTGAAATGAGGTGAACTCAAAACAGTTTTGGGGATTGCCTTTTCTGTAAGAAAAGAATCTTCTTTTAATTTCTTGTATGTTCTGAAATCTGTTTGGTTCACTTTACTTTTTGTTTGCGGTAAATTACATTTCCGTTGTTTTCGCTTAAAACAATTTTCCCTTTACTTCTTCTTACCAAGTAATATTTGTCAAATCCGTCAACCATAGGTGGAATAGACGCAAAAATTGGAGTGAAATAATTTTCTTTACAGAATTTTACTAGTTCACTTCTATTTTCGGGGTCTATTGTTAATACTTCATCTATAAAAATCACAATTTTATTTTCGATATCCTTTACAATAATTTGGCTTATTATTGACATAATTAATATTGAACGAATCATTTTATCCGTTCCGTCTGATTCTACTTGATTCCGCAAATCAAAAATCTTATGCTTGCCTTTTTTGTCAAGGTGTAACTTAATGTCAAAAAGGTCTTTAAATTCAATTACAGATTGATTGTCTAAATATCGGTTTAGAACATTTAGGTTTTCTGATTGGTCATCAAAGATGAGTTCAGAAGTCAGGTCTCGGAGTTCCATAATCTTCTTTAAATCTTTGATTAAATTTTCGTTTGGAATAATTTCAATACTTAAAGAATCGATATCAGAGATTTTTATTTTTCTTATTTTGGAATTGAATTGATTCTTGATGAACGCTTCAAATTCTTGAAATTTTGAATGAAGTGTTTTGCACGGAATAGAAAATTGCGTTGAAATGTTTTTTAGCAATGCGTCAATACTTTTTTGCTTGTCGTCAAGCGTTGCAAGTTCTGAATTAAGATACTTGATAAATTCGTCCTCCGAAGCAAAAACGGTTTCTGTTTTTGTTTTTAGATTTTCAAATAATCTTTCCTTTTTATTCTTGATTTCTTCACGTTCAATCAAGTTTCTTTCAAAGTTTTTGAAAAGGTTATCAAGTGATTCGTTTGTTTGATATTCTAATGGAATAATCCCTGATTGTTCCATTTTCACTTTCCATTCTTGGATTTTTCTGATTCTATTTTCCTTTTGTGATATATCATTCGTTAAGATTTCAATTGCTTGATTTATTCTACCAATCGTTTCTTCGGTTACTTTTAATTCTTTTTCAGTTTCGTCCATTTGCTGAATTAAAACTTTTTGTTCTCCTTCTTCTATTGTTAAGTTTTTTTCAAGTTCGGGCAAAGAATTTAGCTCCTCCATTTTACTACTTACTTCTTTTATTTTTTGTTGAACTGTAAGAAGTTCAGAACGATATTTTTCTAAATCTTTCGCAATAGGCAACAACTGTTCATTACTTTCTTTTTCTTTAGCCGCTTCATCTTTGCGAATTCTCAAGTCATCAATTGAAGCAATTGGCTTGCCTTTAAAACCTCTTGGAATTGAAATTGCTCCATCAAAAATTTTCATTACATCAGTTAAATTCTCAATGCCTGATTGAATATTTTCTTTAGGAAGTGTAGTAATGGAATCGGAAAGAATTGCATTTAGCAATTCTTTATTTGTTGCACTTTTGCTTATCTGATGAATTAGTAAATTTGAGTAAGTTTCAGTTTGCCCCTCAAATTTTAAGATGTCTTGACTAAGTCTAGAAATTTTCCCTTCAATTTCACGACTACTTAGATTTTGGTTTTCAATTTGAGTAAGTCGGCTTTCAATGCTTTTTCTTTCAGTGTCTAAATTGCTCAATGATTGATTTAAAAAGTCAATACCTTCATAAGATTTAATCTTTGAAATCTTTCTTATCAGTAAATCAAGTGAAGTTTGTTTCTGTGTTACGGTTATTTTTAGTCCACCAATTTTTTGATTTAACTTACTTTGTTTCGGATTCAAAGTTTCAGTTAGATTAAATTGATGTTCTTCTTTTTCTTTCCTCTTTCTTATGACACTTGTATTTAGCTCAATGTTGACAGAAGAATAAAGTGCTTCAAAAGCATATACAACTTCTGAAATAATTTGATTTTTTGCTTTATACTGATTGACTAATTCTTTAAAATCGGAAAAACTCTTCTGAATACTTCTAACTACCTTAATTTCTCTGTTATGTTTCAAAAGGGTCTGAATATCCTTTTGATTTTTCTTAGAAAACTCAACCTGTTCGTTCTCTTTATTGTCAGCAATAATCAAAGAATCCTTTAATGTCTTGTTGTCAATGAGTTTTGAATTGATTAAGTAGCGATAAATTTTAGAAAAGTTGTTGCTTATTTCTCTTTGATCTTGTGAAGCTCCTTCATTTAACCACACAACACCATTATTTCGTTTTCCTTTTTGGTAAACGAAATTGAAAAGGTCACGTCTGTTGGAGTATTTGCTATATTCTACGCCTGACGAGGAAAGGTCGGCAAGTAATGAATCAAATTTCTTTAGCTTTTGTCCTTCGGGTGATTGCTTAAAGTATTGTTCTTCTTTGTAGTCGCTGTCAATTTTGTAATAATCCAAATTTCCCTCTGCATTCTTTTTTACTAAAATGCAGTAATACCTTTTTTTGAAAATCTCAAAGATTATGTAGCTCGAATTGATTGAAGGAAAGTAGTGATTAAAAGTTGTTTTGTCGCCCGTTCTGTTACCACTAAAAGTCATTTGTTTTCCATCTATGATATACAGAAAATTTAAAGCATAAATTAAAGTGCTTTTCCCAATATTATTTGGTCCGACTATTTGTACGGAATCACAGTCACCTAACTCGATGTCAGCTTTTGAATAGATGTCTGAATGAAGTATAACGAGTCTTTTTAGCATTGTCTAAATTTTTATTAATTCATTCTTGTTGAAAACAACATCCAAATGATATTGAATAAACTCCTTTTTAGGTAAGTACCTTTGAGGAAGAATCAATGATTTATCTTCTAAATGTGCAAAGTATTTTCCATAATAATCCGCATCTTTCTTTTTTCTAAGTTTATCAGAAAGTAAGATTTGATAATTTTCATTTATTGCAATCAAACCTTTATCAAATGCTTTATCGTAAAGTGCGGACAAGCAAATTCCATTTTCTGGATTCAGTCTTTCTTCTTCATTTTTAGACCAAGGAACAATATGGCTTGCTAATAATAACTCGGGTAAATCAATCCCACTAATTGCACATTTACTTGAATAATTGGCGACAACTATTTGTCTGAAAACATTTTGATTTACCCTCGTTTTTACTTCACGAATTTTGGTTTCTCCTTTCAAATCTTTAATATCAAAGAATAAATCCGCAAACTTAGTTTCAATGGTTTGATTTTCTTTTTCAGCCAAAATTCTTTCGCTTTCAAAAATTAATAATTCTTTGTTACCAAAAAATTCATCCCAAATTGGTTGACATTGTTTTCTTCCACCTGGCATTCCTACAACACCTCTATTTTGATGATATGGGTCACAAGAAGCGAAGTTACCAAGCCGAATGGAAATTGAGCTGACGGTTCTGCCAATTAAGCTTGCCATTTCAATAACTTCTGGCGTTCTCGAGTGCATTTTGCCAAATGGCAATTTCAGATACAAGTTAAAAACAAGTATCAATTCTTCACGTGACCATAGTTTTCTCTCCATAACAATCAAAATTTTAAGCAACCATTATCGGCACCATATTTCCAATTTGTTTGAAAGCCGCCATCCTTTTAGATAATCTTAATATTCCTCCTCTTGATTTTTCTTTTACAACCAATGAAAAGTGGTTCTCGTTCTTAAAGTATCACATGCATATTTATTCATTTCCACATGCGCAACAGGATGAACCCCAATCTTATAAATCCTTCTGAAAGTCCACCTGCACCTGCAAACAAATCTCTAAATTTTATTTCTGTCATCCTATTTTATAGGACAATGAATATACATTAAAATCTTCACAGATGAAAAATTTCAATAAAAAACAACTAAATTCCCTTTTTAATGTTAGAGAGTATTGGATAAAATTTCATAAAACCGAAGATTCTGTGATGATGTAAATTTACATAAGATTCAAGGATGAAAAATACGGTTTTCCGTAATTAATTAGATTAAAAAAAAAATTATGCCAGACATACAACGAAGCAACGCAACTACGATATGAGCCAGATTAAAAGTAAAAATACCAAGCCTGAAATCAAACTCAGAAAAGCTTTATTTTGAGTAAGGTTTTGATATTCTTTATACAGTAAAAGCTTACCGGGAATGATTACGGTTTGGGAATGTGAGCTAAAAAAAATACGGTCGAAGACACCATAAAATTGCTGAAACAAAACATTAAAGGTTCCGCTGAGAGTCCTGCAGAATAATTTCAAAATCGAGAAAGGATGCGAATTTGGAGAGATAATCAATGCTACAGTTGAATTTCCCGCTTTCTATTTTAGAAATGGTAGACCGGCTGATGTTCATTTTATCGGCCAACTGTTCCTGACTCAAACTGCGTTTTTCCCGGATTTCCCGGATAGACCTGCCTACTTTCAAACGGCACTCCGTGAGGTAAGCTTCAATAGAAACCCCGTCTGTATCTGTTATATTTTTCACTCTTGATTACGGTTCATTGATCATTTCAGTGATGATCTCAATTGCTCTTTCCTTGCTGAGTATATTTCCGAATTCCCTTAAAGAATCCTCATCGGTATAAACCCCATTACGGTCATTCCAGCACAGCCAGTCGATCAGTTCAGACCTTGACCATGTATTCAGTTTTTCATTCAGTACTTCACCTTTCAGTTCCATGATCCGGTAGTACGGATGGCTTAGCTTTTCCTGTTCGCTTAAGTAGGTATTCATAATTTCTGAATTTTAACGGGTTATTTTTGCAATATCTTATAGCTGTGCAGGACTGACAGCGCGTCAATAATTCCCTATTTCAAATATAAGAAACATTTACCTGGTGTGCAATATAATGAACATTTAAATTAATGTATTTCATTTTAAATGGATGAAAAAAACAGGGAAAAATTACGAAAACCGGAAACTGCAAACAGCAGAACCATTTTGAAGTAAATAGGACCATCTTTTTATCCCGCAAATTGATCATGAGATCGAAGATTTAATAATACCTCCAAATAGAAAAAGGGACCTGCTATGGAAACCACTGAAAATATAACCCCGGAAGCCTTCATGAAGTTTTTCCGCGATACCGAAAAACTCAATCAGCTGACCCCTGAGGACAGAACTGAAATTTTCAGAACGGTATTACTGGGAAGCTCTGATCTGACAGAAGATTTATTGAATGAAATTTTAAGTGATTATTCCGTGATCATCTGCAGGCAGTAGCGGTATAAAATGGCAGGAGAATCCCGGACAGGCTACCGAAAGTGCGCTCCAGACGTGAAGGATTCCAATCATGATGCCGGGAGTACATCGGTACAGATTACCAAATTACACCCCAATATTTCCGGTATTCCCCTCCGAAGCTTCCCCACTGCTCACAAAATCACTAAGCCATTCTGCAAAATCTGCCAGTTCAGCATCATGCTTTGAATAACCCATGTCCTCAGCAACATCCGGCATCTGCCAGTTTGAAAACACCTTAGTAGGCGGACGGCTGTTCTCCGCCTCCAGAAAAGCGGGAACAATCCAGGTATTGACAAGATCGATCTGTATAATTTTGGCCTTTGCCTCTTTGATTCTGTCTTTTTTAAAGAGCGTAATGGCCCACTCGAATAAAAATACAGGATACCCTGAATCATCAGGAAAATTCTTACTGAACCAGTTAAAATACCGGAGAGCGCCCGAATAATCCTGTATCCTGAGGTACAGTTCCGGAGGCAGATACCGCAATCCGCGGCTGTCGTCGTAATAACCTCCCCACCTCTTTTTATCGGCGGCAAGTTCCTTCCTGATTTTTGCAATCTTAAACTGAATCCGTTCTATCTGTTTGGGCGTCATTACTGATACTTTTAGGGTTACCGGCGACCTGAATCCTTACAAAAAATTACCGGTCTTCCGTCAGTATAAAAATAGTATTTTTTTGGATATTGCAGAAATTTCTGTCCTGCAGCATCCCCACCTTTCATTTGGCTCAGGAATTTCCCTGCACACCTGCAAATCTTTTCCCATATCCAGGGATTGGATCTGATTTTGCTTTTTTGGCCCCATGGAACGTATTTTATTGGGAGTTTCGGCATGCTTTCCACGCGGGTCTGATCCGGCTTTATAATGGGCTGCCTGAAAACGGAGGGCCGGACACGGCCGGGCTAATCAAAATAATCGATCGCGCCTTCGGGGGATTTTCACGCTGTTTTCAGTTTGCAGAACAAAATTTATACAGGCTCTTAATACATCAAACCAAAAAGCCAAACCGGAATAATATTTGCAAAACCGATTTCAATACCGTCTTTCGCAACGTAAGCATTTTCTACGTTTGTTATTTGTTTTTTGGTTTTGTTTTTTCCTCCAATCTCAAACACATAAGTTTTATCGATCACAAAATCGGCAATTTCTGATCGGTTTATTTCGTGTAAACCCTTGAATTGGTTGAGGAAAAATGTTTCACGTACATTTCCAACATTTGTATTATCTTTTGCCAAAGCATACATCAGGTTGCTGTTTTTCAGATACAGTTTTTCAGGTTTGGTCAGTACTCCAATACCCGAAGTATCTCTGTAAAGTTCATTGACCAATCCTGCACGTTCCAGAATCTTTATGCTTTGCACCAACATGTTTCTGGAAACGCCTACTTTTTCGCTCAGTTTCGTGACATTAGGGGTAAACGGCGCACTTGAAGCCACGCTGATGAGTAATTTTTTCAGCTTTACCAACGTGTCGTAATTCAAATCTTCCACCGCATTGATATCAATCTCAATGATAAGATTAATTGTGTTTTGCAGTTTCTGTATATAAAGACTCTCACTTTCTCTGTAGTAGGGATACGCTCCGATTTTCAGATATTTTTCAAATAACGGCAAAGGTTTTATCTCATCTAAAAGTGCTGTGGCAATCCGGTTATGGTGTTCCAGCAGTTCCAAAAATGAATAAACAGGAACTGTTTTCCTGGTTTCAAAAGTGATAAACTCCCGGAAAGACAGTTCTTTCAAATGATAGGTAACAGCTCTTCTGCTCAAATCCGATTCGGACTTATAAATTTCGAGCATTGAAGACGAAGTAAAAATAACATTGAGCTCCGGGAAATTATCGTAAATCAATTTGATTTCCCGTGACCAATCCGGGTATTTATGAACCTCATCGAGCAATAGATAGGTCCCTCCGAACTGGGTAAACTGTTTTGCCAAATGATACAGTTTGTTATCAAAAAAGTAAATATGATCCAAACTTACATAAAGGGTTGACTGCAGCGGTAAATGCAATTTTGCCATTTGCAGAAGTAAAGTGGTTTTTCCGGCACCTCTTGCGCCTTTTACCGCAATCAAACGGTTACTCAAATCTATTTGATGAACAAGATAGCGCTGTAGATTCAAAGATATACCTGCTATTTTTGACTGAAATTCCAACAATAAATCTTCCATATTTGCTACTTTTAAGAAGCAAATATACATTTTTTTGCTGTTTATGAAAAGCATTTATTTATATATATTGCTTTCCAGAGAAAGCATTATTAAATAATAGAGGAGCAAAATATTTGATAGAATACCTGTTTTTATGTTTTCACAGCCCTTCCCGCTTTCCAGTCACCGCTCAGTACCGGCAGTAAGCCATAGCGTTCCGGCTTAAAGACCTGCGCATTTTTCATAACCCGGAATTAAAATTATACCCAATACGCAAGTCTATTAATTTTATAAATTACTGACAATTAATCATAAAAAAAACAATTTTGAGGGTTGAGCTATTTGTGTATATTTGAAGTTAGCGGTCAGTTTGGGGACTTTTAATAAAAGCCACCCAGGGTTTGCCAATCGGAACAGCTTATGCCGTGTGGACAGGTATCGAAGCAGTAGGAACTGTACTGGTTGGAATTATTGTATTTAAAGAACCTGCAACTTTTCTGCGAATCCTTTTCATTATCACTTTGATCGGTTCAATTGTCGGACTTAAAGCGGTATCAGCTCATTAATATAAACTAAAAAAATAAGTACAGAAATGGAGAACATCACCATACAGAAAGTAACAATAAAAGATCTTGAGAAACTGCAAAAAATAGGGAGAGCTACTTTTTCGGAAACATTTTCTTCAGGTAACACCGAAAAAAATATAGAAAAATATCTGACCGAGGGATTTTCCAATGAAAAGCTGACGAACGAGTTGAACAATGAAAATTCTGAATTTTATTTTGCGTTATCCAAAAACAGCATCATCGGTTACTTAAAAATCAATTTCGGAGCTTCACAAACTGAATTAAAAGATGAAAAAGCCCTTGAAATTGAACGCATTTATGTTCTGAAAGAGTTTCACGGCAGGAAAGCCGGACAGATTCTTTACGAAAAAGCGATTGAAATTGCCCAACAGAAAAATTCGCATTATGTATGGTTAGGAGTTTGGGAAGAAAATCCAAGAGCGATCCGTTTTTATAAAAAGAACGGTTTTATAGCGTTTGATAAGCATATTTTCAAATTAGGAGATGATGAGCAGACTGACATTATGATGAAGCTTAAACTACGCTGAAAACAGAAAGGCAGCGGCCGTAAATAATGAAAAACATTGGAGCAAACTGACATCAGTCTGCGGTCTGCTCCTTCGGCGTTTGGCTTTGCTGCCTTGCGTTCAGAAACCGGATATTCGACGGAATCAATGACAGTGCATAGTCGTAGGAAGAATCTTACCCCTGTTGGCTACCGTATGAAAAGTTAGCCTATTGTATAATCCGACGGTTCCGCATTCTGTATCCCTCAAAGCTTCATGGTTTAAACCCTGGGCCACAAGGATTAAAAATCTGGCCGTCCCGGAATATATACCAAACCATTGTCTGCTATCTATGATCTATTATTCTATCCTCTAATATCTATTCGTCTATTATCTATGCGTCTATCCTCTATTATCTATTTGTCTATTATCTATGCGTCTATCCTCTATTATCTATTCGTCTATCCTCTATTATCTATTTGTCTATTATCTATTGTCTATCCTCTATTATCTATTCGTCTATCCTCTATTAAGCAAAATATTTTTTACTACATTTACGTTTGCCTTTACCGGGATAATTAGACCATAGACAAAAATTAAAAACTTTTAAAACTTGCAGCTGCCGTCAATCGGCAAAGCACAGCCTTACCATAAAAATTATAATGACAAAAAACAGGATGAATACACTAATCAAATCAGGTTTCCTTTTATTAACAATTACTGCATTCTGCTCCGCAGATGCGCAAAACAGGGTAAAAGCAAGCCCTGTTTTTACCAATGGTGAAGCCCAGATCGTACCGGAATTTAAAGATGCCAACCAATGGATCAGAACTGATCTTTGGGTAGAAACGACTTTTGATACCGATGGTGATGGTAAAAAAGACCGCATGCACGTGGATGTTACCCGACCTTATCAAACCGAAACTGAAGGATTAAAGCTTCCGGTCATCTATGAATCGAGTCCTTACTATTCTGGGGTTGCTCCTGATGTAGAAGGTGCTTTCTGGAATGTCAGTCATGAATTGGGAGCAGCCGGAAAAGAACGCGTTCATGCAGAAGTGGTTCGCACAGGGACCCGTCCCATTATTTCCAACTCCCTCATTGCAACCTGGGTACCCCGCGGTTTTATTGTAGTTCACTCCTCTTCTCCGGGTACCGGTTTGTCGCAGGGTTCACCCACCGTGGGCGGCGATAACGAATCTTTAGCTCCAAAAGCCGTCATAGATTGGCTCAACGGCAGGGCAAACGGATACACTTCCGCTGACGGAAATGAAAAAGTAAAAGCGTACTGGACTACCGGAAAAGTAGGCATGACCGGAACTTCCTACAACGGAACTATTCCGCTTGCCGCCGCTACAACTGGCGTAAAAGGCCTGGAAGTGATCATTCCGGTAGCGCCCAATACTTCGTATTACCACTACTACCGTTCTAATGGATTGGTGCGGTCACCCGGTGGCTACTTAGGAGAAGACGTTGATGTTTTGTACGACTTTATTCACAGTGGTGATGAATCTAAACGCGCCTACAGCAATGCGAAAATCCGGGACACCGAAATGAAAAATGGAATGGACCGCATTACCGGTGATTACAACAGTTTTTGGGCAGGACGTGATTACCTTAACCACATGCCGAAGATGAAAGCTGCCCTGTTAATGGCTCACGGTTTTAACGATTGGAATGTGATGCCGGAGCACAGTTACCGTATTTATAAAAAAGCCAGAGAAATGGGCTTGGAAACAGCCATTTACTACCACCAAAATGGTCACGGCGGACCGCCACCCTTCGAAATGATGAACAGATGGTTTACCCATTATTTATTTGGGATTGATAACGGCATCCAGAAAGAACAGAATAAAGCCTTTATCGTTCGCGAGAATGATGCTCCTGATCAGCCAACACCTTACCGGGATTATCCGAACCCGGAAGCGAAAGACGTAACCTTTTATTTAACGGAAGGTGCGCCAAAAGTAGGCGGTTTAATGATGACCAAAGCTGCCGGTCAGGGCAGAGAAACCCTGGTTGATAATTATTCATTTAGCG
This sequence comes from Chryseobacterium sp. MDT2-18, assembly GCF_030815285.1. Classification (NCBI taxonomy): domain Bacteria; kingdom Pseudomonadati; phylum Bacteroidota; class Flavobacteriia; order Flavobacteriales; family Weeksellaceae; genus Chryseobacterium; species Chryseobacterium sp. MDT2-18. Next base: position 45,986 of record NZ_JAUSWQ010000007.1, read on the forward strand.
GTGAAAGTTTAGCCAGAGCTGAAAATACCAATCACCGTTTATTATATGTTACTCCAAAGTTTTCAAAAGACCTGCATCTTTCGGGAGTGCCAAAAATCACCGTCAGACTGGCAAGCAGTAAGCCTGCTGCGAATTTATCCGTCTGGTTGGTCTCACTTCCCTGGAATGAGGGCAGAGCAGCAAAAATAACGGACAATATCATTACCCGCGGTTGGGCCGATCCTCAAAACCATGCTTCCATCAGAAAAAGCGAACCTTTAATTCCCGGTAAATACTATGAAATATCCTTCGATTTAATGCCCGACGATCAAATCATCAAAAAAGGACAGCAGATCGGGTTAATGATTTTTTCGAGTGATAAAGAGTTCACCTTACACCCGGAACCGGGAACCGAATTAAACGTTGATCTGGATGGAACAAAGCTGACTTTGCCCATTGTGGGCGGTTCGGAAGCATTGACAAATGCAGTAACGAATTAAATGATGATTTAAGTTCAGCTTTTTATGGGAAAGGCTTATACGTGAATGAGGTCCAGGGAATTCTTATTTCGAAATCGCAGATTCTTCTGACCTCAATTTACGGCTTCATCCAGATTGCGACGATATCAACAAATAAAATTCGCAAAATTGTAAGTTTTTTTAGCATTTAAATGTAAAAAAAGTCAAATTGACCTCCCAAATTCGGAGCAAATTGACCACCTGAATTTTGGCTTATTTTTTAATCTTGTGAGCTCCATAAATTCGTCTGAAAATACTGTTTCACTTAAAACACGATATTAAATTAACAACCTACATGAAAGTAATCGACACCGAAAAATGGAACAGAAAGGAACATTTTGAATTCTTCTCAAAAATGGCAAGCCCCTATTTTGGAATTACAACTGAGGTTGATTGTACTGTCGCTCATGAAAAAGCTAAAGAAAAAGGACAGTCGTTTTTTGCCTGTTATCTTCATAAATCAATGGCTGCGATCAATTCAGTTGAAGAATTGAAATTAAGAATTGTTGATCATCAGGTAGTATTATTCGATAAGATCCATGCTGGTTGCACGATTGGGAGAGCAGACGGAACTTTTGGATTTGCCTTTGTCAACTTTTCAGATAATTTCGAAACCTTCAATAATGAACTGCAGGAAGAAATCAGAGCCGTACAGAACTCCAGTGGTTTGCGGTTAAACAATGATGATGTGAAAAAAGACTTAATCCGGCATTCTACCATTCCATGGACTTCTTTTACTGGACTATTACATCCTACGGATTTTGACAAAACAGAATCAGTTCCTAAAGTTACCTTTGGGAAGTTTAGTATTCGGGAGGGCAAGAAATATTTGCCGGTCTCCATCGAAGCACATCATGGATTAGCAGATGGTTTTCATTTGGCAAAATACCTGACTGAGTTTCAAAGGCAACTTGATAATGAATAGAAACTGCCGGTCTCCCGCTCTGCGATGGCGCACATCTCTAATCCGTGACTTTTACGGCACAGAATGATCATCCGAAACTTCGCTATATAAACATCCAGCATCATTCACAATTCACCCAACACACAACCACTCAACCACTCAATCACGCAATCACTCAATCACTTAATTGCCAACACCCAGCATCCAGCATCATTCACCAATTCACCCATCACGCAATTCATCCTGAGGGATGCATTTTCTCCTTATCCTTTTCTGTTTTTAATAAATTGTACAGATAATGGGATAAATCTTACCGATGTTCTATCGGTCATCTGTTTATTTTTGTCGTAAATAATAGATTATGAATTATTCAAAGAATATATCGCGTAAAAATTTTCTTAGAAATTCAGCATTAGCAGTGGCTGGTCTCACCTTAACTCCCAATATCATGAGGGCAACTTCTCTTTTAAATGATGAAAATAGCTCCACCAACGGAAAACTCATCCTAAAAAATGTAAGGCTCGAAACCGGTTTTCAATATGAAGAAGGGGAAGTGATTGCAACAAAAACAGATTTATTTCTCATCGAAGTGGAAAACGGTAAGATTTTAAAAATAGCTCCAAATAATACCAGTGCAAAAGCAGTTGACGCCAAAGGATTCCTGATGCTTCCGGCGTTTAAAGATATGCACATTCATTTGGATAAAACGTTCTACGGTGAAAAGTGGCAGGCAGTAAGAAAAAGAAAAGGCGGTGTAAAAGGAATGATTGAGCTGGAAGAACAACTGATGCCCGAACTGCTGAAAACCTCTACTGAGAAAGCAGAAAAAATGATTGAACTGCTGCATTCCAAAGGAACTTCTTTTGCCAGAAGTCATGTGAATATCGAGCCCACTTCCAAATTAGATTCGTTAAAAAATCTGCAGAAAGCTTTAGAAAACAAGAAGAAAACTTTTGGTGCCGAGTTGGTCGCTTTTCCGCAACATGGCGTCTTTTATAAAAATGCTGTCCCTTATTTAAAAGAAGCCGCAACAATGGATATCGATTTTATTGGTGGTGTAGATCCTTACAGCATCGATGGAGCCATTGAGAAGACCATTGATTTTACGGTACAGCTTGCCTTAGACCATCAAAAAGGAATAGATATCCACCTTCACGAAAGCGGAGAATCAGGTTTGAAAACCGTGGAATACCTGATTGATAAAGTCAATGAAAATACGGCTTTGAAAGGAAAAACGTTTCTGAGTCACTGCTTTGTTTTAGGGAAACTGGATCAAAACAAACAGGAAGAGATTGCCGAAAAATTAGGAAATGCCCAGGTAGGAATTGTGTCCACGATTCCTTTTGGAAAACTCATCATGCCACTTCCGACCTTGCAAAAGCATGGAGTAACGGTTTATACAGGAAACGACAGCATCGTAGATCACTGGAATACCTACGGAACCGGAAGTGTTTTGGAAAAAGCCAATCTCTATGCACAATTGTATGGTCAGTCGACTGAGTTTTTATTATCCAGAAGTTTAAAACTCGCTACGGCGAATGTGCTTCCTCTGGATGATAAAGGAAATCAGCAATGGCCAAAAGCAGGAGATGATGCGGATTTGGTTTTTCTGGATGCGAGTTGTTCGGCCGAAGCAGTTTCGAGGATATCAGAAGTGAAATCATTGATTCATAAGGGAAATATGGTATTTTAACACCTAAAGATCAATGAAAATTTTATTTTTTCTATTCGCTTTTTGCAGTGTGGGCGCCTGCAAAAAAAATACCGTTCACCATTTAAAAGAAAACAGAATGCAACAGGAAAATTTAGTGAATCTGGTGATGCAAAATGACATCTTTCACGTAAAAAATGCTTTAGACAAAGGCGCTGACGTTAATATGACCGATCAAAAAGGCAGATCACTCTTACTGATTGCAGTAGTAGGAAAACAAACAGAAATGGCCAAAGTTCTGGTCGCGTATAAAGCAGATGTAAATCTTCAGGATATCCAGAAGGACAGTGCTTTTTTATACGCCGGAGCAAGCGGACAAACCGAATTGGTACAGTTATTTTTGAAAAACGGCGCCCGGTTCGATGTTTTTAACCGTTACAACGGAACAGCTTTGATTCCTGCCTGCGAAAGAGGCCATGTGGAAACCGTAAAAGTTCTCGCCCATACCAAAGGTTTCCCTGTCGATCATGTGAATAGATTGGGATGGACAGCACTCATGGAAGCGGTGGTCCTGGGTGATGGCAGCGAAAAATATCAGCAGATCATCCATATCTTAAAAAATGCAGGTGCGGATTTGAATATTCCTGATCAGGACGGCGTAACGGCTTTACAGCATTCAAAATCATTAGGCTTCAGAGAAATGGTGAAAATATTGGAATCTTAAAATACAGCGTTGCATTTTGAATGCTTTTCTGTTTTAAATTTTACTAATTTTAGGCGAAAAATCATTCAGGATGAACCAAAAGTCAGATCACTTTCCCGTCTTGGGTCTTCAGGACTTCAGTAAAACTGAAAATTCTGAAGGACCGCTTTTATTCAATGAGCTCCATGGTGAGCGTTCAATCGATCTGCCCCATAAGCATGATTTTTTTATACTCAATATTTTTGAAAAAGGAAGGGGCACTCATGTCATCGATTTTATTTCGTATCCCATTCAGGATCATCAGGTTCATTTGGTCTTTCCTGATCAGGTGCACCACTGGAATATTAAAAAAGAAACGGTAGGCTATCAATTGATGATCAGCAGATCCTGGTTGGAAAATCTTCTTTCGTCGCTCCGGTTTTCAGCTTTGTTTTATCAGAATCATCCGGTTATTACTCTTTCTGAGGATGCCTTCCAGTCTGTTTTGTATGAGTTTCAATGCATTAAAAAAGAAGTGGAAGCACAAAATATCTTTTGGGAAATGGTACAGAAAAGATGTGAAACAATTGGTCTGATGCTAAGCAGATCTGTTGAAGAGCGTTTCAAAAATGATGAGGCAATTCACGCTAATCCTGTTATTTCAAAATTTTTAAATTTAATTGATTTGAATTTCAAAGAAGAGCGGTCTGTTTCTTTTTATGCTGAGAAGCTTCATATTTCGGCGAACTATTTAAACATTATGTCGAAAAAATTTCTCAACACTTCCGCTTCTTCTTTAATTCAGAATAGAATTTTACTCGAAGCTAAACGTCTGCTCAAAGTGTCTGAAATGTCGGTAAAAGATATTGTTTATGATCTTGGTTTCTATGACCATGCGAGTTTTTCGAAATTTTTTAAATCAAATACAGGATTTACACCGACTCAATTCAAAGAGAAGATTTTCTGAATGAAAAATCCAATTCACCCGCCACACAACCACTCAATTACTCAATTGCCAACACCCAGCATCCAGCATCATTCACCCATTCACAATTCACCCAATTCACCAACCACTCAATCGCCCAACCACTCAATCACTCAATCGCCAACATCCAGCATCCAGCATCATTCACCCATTCACAATTCACCCAATTCACTCAACCACTCAACCACTCAACCAGTCAACCACTCAATTGCCAACATCATTCACCTAATAGTCTCTCAAAAGCCCACCTTCAAAAGAGTTTTTAAAAAACGCACCAAGTTTCTCATCGTTTGTTGCCGATAATTTCAGTTCAAATGTTAGCTTTTCAGGTCGTGGTTTTACCTCTTTGGATTTAAAATAGATAACATATTCTGTATTTGCTTTGAGTTTTTCTGATGATTTTTGGATAATCCAATCGCTGAATTGATCTTTATCCTTAGAAATTTTGAACGCCATTCGGGTAAAGTATCTTTTGTCAAGGTCATGATCCTCTGCATCGGCGCTGACGATGTAAAAGTTATCGACTTCATTGTTTTTTTGGAGCTGAAAATTCCAATAAAGATAACCATCTTCAGGAACTTTAAACTTTAAACCTGAAAAATAATAACCTTCTACTTTTAGAGGATTGGTAAATAATTGAATGGATTGACGTTCTGCAGGAAAGTCAACCTGTACAAAATGAGCATTAACATTCTTCGTTTTTATCTTTTGTCCTAACGAATTTTTAACAGCTGTTACTTCTTTTCCATTTTTGTAATATGTTTTTTCATCATTTTGAGACATTCCGTTTTTATAACTTTCCACAGACTCCAGTTCTCCCGTTTCATAATATTTTTCCTCTTTTCCTTCCCGTTTGCCCTTAACGTAAAACGTAAAATATTGCAGATTGCCATTATCATAATAGTCTTTCCATTTTCCTTCTCTTACTGGCCAGCCATCTGAATCTGTCTTATAATAACTGTGATGTTTAAGGGTTCCGTTGGAATAATACTCCTTTTTCTCTTTTATTTGTGCATGACCTAACCCAAATCCTAAAATAAGGACGAAAATGGTAATAAATGGTTTCATAATTTCTGTAATATGATTGTTGTTATTTTTTTCTTCGGATCTCTTCCCAATATTTCGCTTTTTCTTGTCCTTTACAATGCTATTCCTGCCACGGTTCTAGATTTCTATAAGGTTAGCTAAACACGTGTCGTTCTTCTTTTCGCTGTCGCAATACTTTTCTGTTTGATAATAGATATTGACTTCCAGAAGGGTTTCTTGTTGAGTTACGGGATAAGGTGCATCGGTTTTTTTGAGCGGTTCCTTTTGTTACGGTCAACAAACAGGTCAACCCCAAAAGACCTGCTGTTATTTTTTCAATCGTATCCGTTCCTGATCGTACAGGAATGAATTCTTCAAAGTTCCTACAATTACAATGGGTATAAAATACCTAATAGGGGGTATTTTTAATAAAATTTTATTAATTTTATCATCTTGTTACTTAATACTTTATCAAAATGACAGGCAAAAACACAATTTTTTCATTTCAAGAAATGGAACTTAACAGGAAACTTCATGGGGTTCAAAAGAATTTAAAACAGAACGCACATGGCATTGATGATTTGGGCAGTATTCTACCCGCTGCGGTGATGCTGCATGATTTGAATGAAATGCAGCCTTTGGGGGTGAATTACATGAATAATTGGGGATGCGAGCGTTTGGGAACCTCTGCTGAAGAAGTGAATACATTGGGTGAAGCCTATTATGAAAGATATTTTATAAAAGAAGAATCGCTGGCAATTTTTAAAGGAATTCAAAACTACTTGGATGAAGCTGATTTCTCAAAGCAATACAATTTTTTTCAACGGGTAAAACTTCATAACCAGACAGATTACACCTGGTTTTATTCAATCTGTAAACTCCTGGAGAAGCCAACTGCAGAAGCTACACGGAACCAGATGATTATTCTTTCGAGTCCTGTGGAGGGAATAGACCGTGTCATTGGTCGTGTCAGCAAGGTATTGGATGAAGATCATTATATCAAAAACCATTACAAACAATTTGCGTTGCTCACCAAACAGGAAAAAAACATTATTGATAAAATTGCAAAAGGGAAGTCATCAAAAGAAATCGCTGAAGCATTGTTTATTTCCGTGCATACGGTACGCACCCACCGAAAAAATATCATCCGGAAAACCGAGTCTACTTCTTTTGCCGAGCTGCTTAAATTCGCGATGGCTTTTGAATTGGTTTAGTCAGTGTAAACGGAGCCGAACTTCATCACTGAGCGCAGCCGAAGTGCCAAAGAAAGACATGCTGTCGTGCGCTAAAAGTATATAAATCCCTCTAAGTTGAACTGGACATACCTGAACCCGCTAATGCCGATTACTGTATAGATTTTCTCCCGGATTGATTTCTATCATCTCCCACCCTATTTTTTTTAATTAAATTTTTTTAATTATTCTTGAAGGAATTCCACCCACCATGGTATTATCAGGAACATCTTTGAAAACAACTGATCCTGCTGCTACGATTGAATTTTCGCCAATAGTTACCCCCTGTAAAATGGTGGCATTGGCGCCAATCCAGGCATTTTTTTTGAGGTGAATGTGCCCAACATTTAACGATGGTCTTTGTTCGGGAGAAATGGGATGACCTTCAGATAATAAACTCACTTTTGGAGCGATCAACACATTGTCTTCAATGGTAATTCCACCTAAATCCAGAAACACACAATCGAAATTGATAAATACATTTTTACCGATTTTAGTATGCTTTCCGTAATTAATGTGCAAAGGAGTAAATACGGTTACACTTTCGTCAATTTCGGTGGCTGTAATTTGGCTTAATAAATTTCTGATTTCATCAGGGTTGGACGAATTATTCATCTGAACCGATAATTTTTTCGTTTCAAAAGAAGCTTCACGCATTTTATAAGCCTGGTTGTCGTTTGCCGGAATGGTTTCCCCGTTTCTTAATCGCTCGAATATATTTGTTTCCTGCATTGTCTTATTAATTATTACAATGCAAAGTTAAAAACAAAGCCTTGCAACTGCTTTGTTGTGAGGCTCAAATCGCTTTTCTGTAAAGCTCAGTTTTCAGATTGCTGTTGGTGGAAAGCCATATTGTTTTTTAAATGCGGTTGAGAAATGAGAAGGGTTTTTAAAACCAACTTCCAGATAAACATCCTTTACTTTTTTACCATCTTCTTTTAGTTGGATATAAGCCATTTCCAGGCGTTTTCTTATCAGCCATTTTTGCGGAGTGAGGTTGCTTATTTTCTTGAAATCTCTTTTGAAAGTTGCCAAACTTCTTCCCGTGAATGAAGCAATTTGTTCCATTGAAAGTTCTTCCATATAATTATTGTTCAGGAATCCTAGAAGGTCAATTTTCCAGGGTTCAGCAAAATCAAAAAGTATAGGATAAAGTTGTTCATTGCTGTTCAGTAAAGCGTAAATTCCTTCCAGTAATTTCAAATGGACGAACCCTTCTGTTGGTTGTATATTACTGTCAAAATAGGGGGTGAGAGATTGAAACAAACTTTCTATAGCAGGATTTCGTTCGAGTTTGAAAACGGTTTTATCAGAAACTTTCACCTTATTCGGAATTTCAGATTTATTCATTTTGCTGTAAAAATCCCGAAGCACATTGCGTTTGAATGTCATCGAAATACCTTTATATAAATCTTCACCTTTGCTGTTTTTGTACATTTTCAAACGGTGGTCTCTTCTGATAAAAGCACAGTCACCTGCCTGTAATTTGATAATTTTATTTCGGTCTTCAATCACTTGTTCGCCCGAATACAAATACAGCAAAACGTGTTCAGGTGTTGAGTGAATGCACTTTTCGCTATAATCTGAAAAGCACGAAAGGAATACTCCTGAATAGTTTAAGGTTTTTAATTGGTCCTCTACTTGTACTTCCATCATTTCGCTGTTACTTTATGAATGAACAAATTTAGAATATTTATTCTTGGATCACTTTGCGGTAAAGTTCATTGCTTATTCCTGTAAGGTTCAGACGCAGGATCGTATCTTTATTCGCAGTATCGGTTTTCCTATAACGGTTGGGTATTTCTGCAAGCGGGATAAATCGAAGATTCGCCAAAACCAATCCTTTCGCTTGATCTGTTAAAAATTAAATGAATATCCGTTTTTTATCACTATGAATACTTTAATCCCGTCGTGAACACACAAAGATTTCATTTATAAATAGGCTTTTTTTTCCGAAACTTGGCAAAGTAAATTCACCAATTGACCCATTCACAATTCACCCAGTTCACCCACCACTCAATCACTCAATTGCCAACACCCAGCATCCAGCATCATTCACCCATTCACAATTCACCCAATTCATCCACCACTCAATCACTCAATCACTCAATCACTCAATCACTCAATTGCCAACACCCAGCATCCTGCATCCAGCATCATTCACAATTATTTATTTACCGGGATATTCAGTTATTTTATCAATTACAAATTTTCGTGTTGCTTCTCCATCTTTTAATTTGTATTGTATTTGACGTATATTTCCGGTCGGACTGCTATTGGTATCTCCTGTAGTAAAGGTTTTGAAACGCTGAACTAATGTTGTTTCTACAACTGCAAACTCATCGTGTCCCATGTAACCTTTGTTGGCTTTGATATTGTCTGCAATAGGTGGAAAATAGATTTGGCTCATCGATTTTCCGTTATTTACAGAGTAGCCAATCACGTTACCATAACTGCCACTCCCGGCCGACATCGTGTAAATTAAAATTTCAGGAAATCCGTCTGAGTTCAGGTCTTCAATTTCGGCATTGGTAACGGAGCCATCAATGTCTATTGTGATTTTATTATTGTCTACTTTTAAACCGGAAGGCTGGATGGTTAGTTCCTGTATAGAACCTTTACCTGCAGTACTTACATCAAATCCTATATTTTGAAGAGACAATGTTTTCGTAAAAATTCTTGGGTCGGTTTGTTTTTTATCTATTGGATCACCAATTTTTGTATAAACACCACCTAAACTACCTCCGCCTGAACAGTAATAATTTAGCAATCCACCATCTTCTGGTTTTTCAGAAGCAATGGTAACGGTGTTGTTTTTAAAGGTGAACAGAATATTCTTGCCGTTAACAGTTGCTCTATAGACATTTTCATCTATTTCTGAAGCATCGGCATCAAAAGTACAGGTTGGTTTCTTCTTATCAGCGCGGGAGCGTACTGAAATATGAATACTGTTGTTTGCCAATTGAGTTACAGATACAGCCACCCAGTCGTAACCTTCATTCCGTCTGTTATAACTTGAAGAAACATAATCTCCCACCAAGCCTGATACAGATTTACCGGAGTCATCTGTATAAATACTTTGTTCTGCGGTCTTAATATCTGTTTCGGTTTTTTCTGAGTTGTTTTTGCAACTTAAAACTGTACTTACTATTACAGCAATTAAAGTGCTTTTTTTAAAAATGTTCATTTTCGTGGCTATTAAATTAGGGGTTTGTTACTGATCTGCGACTATCGCGCAAAGATACACCTATTAAGTGCACTCCCATTGCGCGGATTTCTAATCCGTGACTTTTACTGCACAGAATCCTTACCCTAAACTTGGCCATATAAATATCCAGCATCATTCACCCAATTCACCTACCACTCGATCACTCAATTTGCCTAACATCCAGCATCATTCATCCATTCACAATTCACCCATCACAAAACCACTCAATCACTCAATCACTCAATCACTCAATTGCCAACACCCAGCATCCAGCATCATTCACCCATTCACCCAATTCACCCACCACTCAATCACTCAATCCTACCCCAACTCCACCGTCGTTTTCCCGGGCAACAGTATGCCGCTCCCATCAAAAAACCGGATCAGCGCAAATTTCAGCACTCCTTCGTGAACAGCTTCAAATACCTCATCCTCAGGAATAAAAAACGAAGCACACGGAAGCGAAACCTCAAAAACCACATCCACATATTTCAAGGAATCATGTCCCTCATCAGGATTAATAGACCGCAGCGTAACCTCAGCTTTCGTACTTCCCTTAGGAATACAGTCAAAAAAAAGCGTCCGCTGGTCATAATCATACCTGCATCTTTTTCCATCAGTAAGATTCCACATAAAACCGCTCAGAATTTTTTTGCTTTCAGCATGTTGCAGACCCAGTTGCACCGTCCGCTCACCCTTTGCGGAAACGGTATCCATCTTCACCAGATCGTGCAGCATCTTGGCCATTCTACCATGAAGTTGGGGATCATTCAGATCCTTTACAAAAGGCTGAAGAGCACGCCGCAGTTTTCCGCCAAATTTTGAACAGCGTCCAAATTCAGAAGCATTATTTCTTACGTTCACGTATTTTTCTTCCTTCCGGATCTTTTTGCCGTCAAAACCGCCCGGAGTACGCGCGATGATCTTGCCGTTCATTTCATAAAACGAAAGCCCGCCCAGCTTTCCGGTAATTTTAAGGACTCCTTTAAGTTCTGCCATCTTGGTAAGAGTTATTAATATTCCCAAAGATAACGAATCCAATAGATATAGAATGAATATAGTATAGATACAGTATGGTTATAGTATGCTCCATTGTCTAAAGACCGCAAGTTGCTTCACCCCATTTCGATGGATAAAGGCAAACTCACCAATATCGCGGATATGCAGTCCGTGATTCATGGCCAGCACCTAAACACTGAATCACTCAAAAACCCAATCACTCAATCACTCAATCACTCAATCACTCAATCACCAGCACCCAACATCCCGCCTCATCTGATTCTGTGAGAGCACTATCTTCTGTGCTTAAAAATTTAGTGCTGAGTCCATTGATATTTTAGCCCCAAAGAAAACCATCTCGTAGGCATCGGTACCGCACCTGCTTCCTGATAATCGGCATTAAAAAGATTGGTTACCTCGGTATACAAAAGAAAATCCTGCACTTTATAATTGAGACGGACATCGGCAATGGTATAAGCATCACCCATTTCACGCTTTAACCACCGGTCTTTAATTTGAAAGGAAAAATCGTTAATGCTATAATGAATTCCCGCAACCAACTGATGTTTCAAAGATTCTAAAATATACTTCGACTGCTTTTCCGTAGAAGTTGCGAAGGAGGGATTCAGATAATTATAATTGACATCGTACCCGAAAGACTGCGTATCTGTTACCTTAAAATCCTGCTGTAACCTTGCATACATACCCTGCATTTTGTTTTGTCCTAAATTGTAGGGCGAGTAAGGCTGTGAAGGATTGTCGCGCACCCAGTCGATAAAATCGGTAATATTGCGGTAAAAATAGCCGGTTTTAAACTGAAGGTTTCCTTTATTGTACTGTACATTGCCTTCGTAATTCCAGGCACTCTCAGGTTGTAGCAATGCATTTCCTACATTTCCGGGGCGTTGGTTTAAATAGAGATCTGTAAAAGAAGGAATCCGCTGTCCGGATCCAATACTCGTGGATATTTTCCAATACCCATTCAAAACATAGGCGACATCAATTCCCGGATAGAGCTGATAGCCAAAATCGGTATTGTAGTTTCCGTAAAGTCCGGCCGTTGCTCTTATTTTTGGTCCCAACTCGGTTTTCAGCTCTGCATACATTCCGTGATTATCGCGGTGGTGCTCACCAATATTTGAACTGTTGATTTTTTCCAGTCGGGACTCTACACCGAAACCGAAAGTTCCGACCTGTGTTTTCAGACTGCTGTTTAATTCCAGCATCAGTGCGTTGGTGTAATGAAGAGAACGTGCTTTGTTTAAATTATCTTTATAATACCGGTAATCATCTTCGCCATAGCGGTCACTGATTCTTGGCGAAACCGTAAAATTGCCAAAGGTGTGTTTGGAGGAAAGACTGAAAACAGAAGACTCTGTATGTTCTTCTGAATTGATATCACCGGGAGCAGCATAAAAACCGTTGGCACCAAAGTGGTTTCGGGCATAACCCGCCATCGCCTGAATGCTGTTATGCTCATTAAAGGCATAATTGCCGTTATAAAACAAACGGGTATTTTTGGCGGCCGAATTGTAGCGTTGCCCGTTGTAATCGCTTTGCGCCACCGAAAAAAGTTGACTTTGCTGATCTCTTCCAAACATGCCGGTAATCTCCGCAGAGGTACCGCCATACATTCCGGAACCATCGCCTTCGTCCTTCGATTGAAAAGAACTTCCGGCCTGAAGATCTGCAGTCACAGACGATCGCTTTCCTCTTTTGGTCACAATATTGACGGCGCCGGTCAAAGCATTGATTCCATAAATCCTGGCTGCGGCACCACGGATGATTTCAATATGGTCGATCGCACTTAAAGGAACCGGAAGATTCATCATATTATGGGCAGATTGGGCATCAATCATTTTCACGCCGTTGATCAGAACTAAAGTCTGTTCAGAAGTTCCGCCATCAATAGAAATATCGGCTTGCGTTCCAAAGGGACCCCGCTGGCGGATATCTACGCCACTGATATAAGACAAAACCTCATTCAGCGACTTTGCCGGGAGGGACTGAATTTGCTTTTGCGTAATGACCTGAATATCGCGGGTTGCTTCACTAAATGGAGTTTGCAGTCGGTTTCCCTGAATCATTAATTCCTCCAGATCATTACTCTTCATTGTTGAGTCCGTACTTCCATTATTTTGCTGAGCGAAGGCAGATATTGTAGAGAACAATCCTAAACTGAATATTACTTTTTTCATAACTATTTTCTAAACCGTATTATTTTTAATTGGGCTGCAAAGGTTTGGATAAAAACAGTAATTTTGGTAGTCCGAAATTTAAATAATGAGTAGTCCGGTAAACCTCCCTTTTCAATCCTTTGTCAAAATAGACCGCCGTAAAAAAGACGCGGTGTATCTGCAGATTGTCTATCAATTCATTAATGCGGTCAAAAACAACCTTTTAGAAGCTAACGACAAGCTTCCCGGCAGCAGGATCATCGCTGAAAACCTTCAGATTCACCGGAAAACAGCAGTCGCTGCGTTGGCAGAACTTCAGGATCAGGGATGGGTAGAAACGCTTCCCAACATCGGGACGTTTGTCAGAAATCCGGAACTTTCTACAACACAGGTCAAAAATACCAAAGCTTTTCAGCATCCTCCTCTAAAAGCCCCTTTTCATTTCAGGAAAGAATTTATTTTAGATACGCCTTTAGAAAGAAATCAGGAAAAACTGTCTTTTACGGATGGCATCCCCGATTATCGAATTATTAAATCTGAAGAACTGGTACGCTTTTACACCTCCGTAATCCGGAGAAAAAAACAGTCGGCAACCGCCCAAAATAGCAGTGATGGAAGTTTATTTTTCAGAGATCAACTGAGCTATTATCTGAATATAACTAGAGGATTTCATCTCTCACGGGATTTTTTACTGCCTGTTTCAGGCCTCGAAAAAGTACACTCCATCCTGTCGCGCTTACTGATCAACAAAGGCGATGTCATTTTGGTCGAAGCGCTCAGTTATTTTTTACCCAATATGATTTACAGCCAGGCGGGAGCCCAATTGAAAACCATTCCAGTGGATGAAGATGGAATGGATATCGATTATATCAGAAACCATTTTAAACCCGGGGAAATACGGCTGGTTTATATCAACACCAAATGCCAATATCCGACAACGGTTACCCTTTCTGAAAAACGAAAAGCACAGTTATTACTCCTGGCCGAAGAATACGATTTCATTGTGCTCGAAGATGATACTGATTTTGAATTTTCCGGGGTGAAAAATAAAAAGGATACGCTCTTGAGGAAAAATGGGGGAAAACGCGTCCTCTACATCGGTACCTTCGGACGGTTTCTACATCCCGGTTTTCAAATGAATTTTCTTATTGCTCCAAAAGACCTTCTGGAGGAAGGCGCAAAATACCTCAATATCTTTGGCAAACCGGATTCGATGATGGAAAAAGCGTTGGGCGAACTCATTCATCAGGGAGACATTCACCGGTATCAAAGAAAATCCACCAAAGTAATTGCCGAGCGGAAAGAGGCCTTTGCGGGATTGCTTAGCACCCACTTTAAAAACGAGATTACCTTTACAATTCCGGTTTCAGGTTTGGCATTTTGGATCCGGTTTAAAAACTCCTTTTCGCTGACGGATCTTCAAAAAAGAGCCAAAGAAAAAGGGCTCTTTATTCCAATGACCTGCCTTTACCAAAACCGAACAGTCACCGCTTTAAGGCTGGGTTTTGCCCCTCTTAACCTGCAGGAAATGAAAGATGCAGTAGAGTTGCTCGGTGAGGCGTATTTTGAGGTAATTAAAGGAGAAAAGATTAAAAGACCATCAATAAAAGGATAATAGCGCCATCTGAATTATCGGTTTTTACGCACCATGTTTTTTAACGCAATAGTTCATGACTTCACCAACTTTGTCAAAGTTAGTCGGAGCACGGTTACGGATTGTAATGGAAGACAAAAATCTTCGGACTTCCTGATTGGAGCTGAAGACTGTTTCGCTAGAAAAAAGAAAGATGATTCAACTACGGTACTGGCCGTAACCTCAGCTTTCGTAGTTTCCTCAGGAATACCATTCACAATTCACCCAATCACTCAAAAACTCAATCAACCATCACACAAAACCCCGCATCATCTGATTTTCTCAATTCACCCATTCACTCAAATACTCAAATACTCAATCACACAGCATCCAACACCCCGCATCATCTGATTTCCTCAATTCAGCCATTCATAATTCACCCATTCACTCAAACACTCAATCACTCAATCACTCAATCACTCAATCACTCAACCACTCAACCACTCAAATACTCAATCACACAGCATCCTACGAGCTAACCTTTTTTCAAATGAACATAATTATTCGGAATAATAACATATATTGCCGTAAATTTACAGATTAGCATCAGAAAACCCGGCTTCTTTGTTTTTTTTAAAGTTTTATACACAAAAAGATACCTATTATTAAAATTTCCTATATGCGAAAATTTTTTATTTTGACTGTAATTTTTTCTTCACTGTCCGTTTTTTCGCAGACTGGCAGTGTAGGGATTAACACTGACCAACCTGACCAAAGTGCAGTTTTAGACATTAGAAGTACCACCAAGGGGCTACTGATCCCAAGAGTGACGTCCAGTGAACGGGAAAATATTGCGCGTCCCGCAAATGGTCTGCTGGTTTACGATATTGGTTCTAATAGCTTTTGGTTATATAAAAATTCCCTATGGACTGAAATCATTTCGGGATCGCCCACTATTAAAACGATCGTTAGTGACTATACTGTTACTTCTGCCGATAGCGGGAAGATATTAGAGTTTAATTCTGCAAATGATGTGATCTGTACCATTCCGGTCAATTTATCCCCAGGACTTCAGTTTTCCGTCACCCAGTTAGGGAAGGGAAATGTGGTATTCAAATCAGCAGACAATAATGTTACCATCAAAAATGCATATGGCTTTACAAGAACAGCCTTACAGTATTCAAAGGCGGGATTGGAAGTTGCAGGTAATTCAGAGGTTATACTCTCTGGTGATTTAAGATAATATGAGAAAACTTATATTCGTATTGCTTTTAGTATTTGTAAAAGGCCTTTCACAAGGTGTTTTACCCGTTAGCAGATATAAAGTACATCAGGTAAATCAAGTAAATCAACCTGTTTTAGATGTAATTTCCACCGGTTCTACGTTTGCCTACAGCTTAAGAAAACTGAGATCATCCTATACCGGTTACGCAATAAGGATCAGGAATATCAACAACAATTCTACTGCGGATATTTTTTTTGATAAAAATGATGGGGTAAGTAATATAAGCAATGCCGTAATAGTTACTCCAGGAACTTCCCCATATTCTGTCGGGCAGACTGTTCCATTATCCACCTTCAGGAAAACCAGTAATTTGTCTGTTGAGATTTGGTACAATCAGAACGTTTCCGGGTTTAATGCCATACAAAATACTGTTGCCAATCAGCCTTTTCTCGATTTTAGTGCGGGATCCGGGTTTTTACCGGCATTATTATTCTCCGGTACCAATTCAGCGAACAGCAGATTTTTAGTAGTACAGGGAAACATCAGTGAGATCTGTCCGGGTGGCCTCGGCTCGTTTTTATTGGTTACCAAACCAACTGCTAATGCAGTTCAGGGTTCTTTTGGTTACATTAACAGCAGCACAAATTGGCGGTGGAGTTTCCATTTTAACTGGAACGATGGGAATCTCTATTTTGATGCGGCAGAACTTTGCTGTCAGGGTAACAGAAATTTAAACAATAATGCCAATCTGAATTTATGGAAGCAATATAGTTTTGTAAGAGATGCCACTACAAAAAGTGTAAGAACAAATACCATCGCGCGGATGAATAATTCTTCATCTATACAGGCAACCTCCAGTCCGGGCTTCGGTTTTGGTATAGGGATTTATATGGAAAATAGTGCACCTGGAAATATTACTGGCTACCAGGGCGCGATATCCGAAGTTATTATGTTTGAAAAAGCGCTCAGCAACCAGGAAATCATACCGCTGGAGCATAATCAGATGGATTACTGGAAAATTTATTGAAAGCTTAGTTAGTCCCGGAAGTTATTATTTTTGGTGAAATATTTTTTTTAAAAAAATTAAATGAGGATAATAGGAATGCTGCTGCACTATTATTACTTATGCTTCCTTTGGTGACTGGCGGCAGCGTTTACACCGATGTAATCCGGTTTACCTTCTGATATTTCATCCACACAGTTTGACAATAAATAGCTGACAGGGTGCTCCTCAGCACTGCCTGCAACAGTATCGCAGAATGCTTTCAATGATGCCGTTTTCGTCATAATATTCCCACTCACCCTGAGCTCCGGCATACAGTTGTTGTTTTTAAAGCTGGGAACGGAGCGCCGGCGAACCATTCCTGATATGCAGCCTTTATCAGCCTTTGCGGTTTTGAATACCGGCGGGACTGCTGTGCCTGGGTTTTACATCGCCTTTGCCGGTTCGGTTTTTAGGGGGAGGGGGAATAAAATAATTTTAAAAATGTTACGTCTTCATAACCTTATCACCGGTAAGCATAGAATTAAAAGTAAATAGACTGCCTCTTTTTTAGAATTTAAGTTTTAACGCAAGTCCAAATGTATTTCTGTTATCGTGTTTGAACATGGTAGGAGTAAAATCGAAGCCAACATCCGTGTTATTTCTTATACTGTTCAATTCCTTTACAGCCGCTCTATAGGAAGGCCCTCTCGCTGAAAGACCACGTACTAAGGAAACCACTCCCACAAGACCGAGCGTCCCCCCAAACCCGTATGCGCCCGCCTGGTAAACTTCTTTCATTCCGATTTCTGTTCCTTCAGACTCTTTTTCATCCGCTGAAAGAGAGTTTAAAAGAAAATAAGCTCCGGCTCCTCCTGCGAGATAAAGAACACTGCTTAAAAAATTTCCGGACCGTTCATTGTCTGTCGCGGTGATGATACGCTGATAGTGATTGATAAGACCATCCGTCGCGGTCTGACTTCCGAAGGTCTGTCTTTTACTTTTCATATACTCCACAGGATTGCCGGAAGACATCAGATACTGCGCTTTTATCATCTGCTCAATGGCCTGCTCATCTCCACGTTCTGCCCGCTTTTCATACTGGTTTACAATTTTGTACGCTTCGCTGTCATTTTGTTGCCGTCTCAACTGCTCGCGCTCGTATCTCCTTTCCTTTTCCTGTGCATCTTGCATGATTGCCTGCGTAAACAGGTCGGTTACACCGCTCACTGCCGCTTCTACCTGTTTATTGGCAGCTTCCTGCTGCATCCTTTCACGCTCAAGTTTTGCCAGTACATTTTCCGTTTCCTTTCTTTTAAGCTGCTCGGCAGCGGCCTGTCTGTTTTCCTGCTGATCTGAAGGTGATGCGTTGTTCCGGGCCGAATGAGAAATCTGAGTGTAAGCCGTTTCCGTGGTTTGATGAATGCTTCCGTCCGGCCTCTTTATATAAGGAATACCGTTCTGACGAAATACCTGCACATATTCTCCGTTCACCTTTACTTTTTCAGATAATTCATGTGAAGATGATTTAGCAGACGGAGAACCAGTAGCGGCGGGACTATTTTGACGCTTATCATTAGCACTCTGGGAAAACCGCGAATTTTTATCGGCCTCTTGTTTTGCCTTTTCTTCCGATGCCTTTTTTTGTTTTAACTCATCGTCCTGTTTTTTCCTTTTTAATTCGTCTTCCTGTTTCTGTCTTTTTGATACCGCTGCAGCTCGGTCTTTTTCAGAAATATTTTCTATATTAACAATCCGGTAAGATACGGAAGAGATCATGCTGTACAGCAGACTGCCGGACGCATCTTTTCCCATTGATCTCCACGTATCTTTGGGACAGGAGCTCTCCGTAAGCCGAACCGCCGATCCTATACCATCGGTCGCATAAGGCTTCCCAACTGTTTGTGAGGGCTCGATGGTAATTCCATCTCCTAACGGGCCAAGTTGGTGAGTTTTTTCAGAGCCGCATACCAATTGAGCTCCATATTCTATATAAACTTTAAGTTTGTCGGCGGTGTTGTTTTTTACCAAAATCCGGTAATCCTGCGTCATCGCTCCAAATGCACTGTTCTTCTCCTGATACATTAATGTCACATGAACCCGTGGATCCTGCTGCGATACCGGAATGTCGACCATATACTTTTGCCCGGAGAGGTTAATAGTTTGCAGCAGAAGAAAAGCCGCCAGAAGTAATTTTACTGTTTTCATATTTTATAGTTTTAATATTGTTCTGCCTGAAAAAGAGGAGAAACATGTTTTATCATCCTATTCATAACATAGCACAAAATTCTGTAAAATATCAAAATCACGAAATACCCCATTTGGGGTATTTATTAACAAAATTTTATTAATTTTACTTAATAGATGTTAATTTTAATTCAAATAACAAGCGTATGTCAAAAAAACACCATCCGCTGATTAAAGTCTGGAACATGCATCCGGGAAAACGAAGTCTTATTCCTGTGATCATCGCATTCCTCCTTACCGTGTTACAAGTCATCGCACCTTAAAACCACTATAAAAATCAACTCCCCTTCCGTTAAAAAATAACTTAAAACCGAGTATCTCAAAAGCCCAAAGCCCCTTGTGACTGGTTATTTTATCGAAACAAACGCAAATATATAAATCGAAAAATTATTACTTAGAATAAAAATGAACTGTACAAACTGCAACAACAAAGTAAATCATCACTTTTGCCCCAACTGCGGGCAAGCTTCAAAACCGAAAAGAATTGACGGACATTATATCATTCACGAAATTCAACACGTTTTACATTTTGAGCGTGGAATTTTATTCACAGTTAAAGGGCTGCTTATCAATCCAGGGCAAAATATCAGAAATTATATTTCAGGAAACAGAAGCCGCCTTGTAAAACCTGTTATTTTTATAATTATAACATCTTTAATTTATACGCTTATAAGTCATTTTTTTCATATTGAAGAGGAATATATCAAATACGAAGGATCGGAAAAATCTTCGGTTTTCAAAATTGTACGGTGGTTACAGGCAAATTATGGCTATATGAATATTTTGACAGGTATATTTATTGCGGTCTGGTTAAAATTAGTTTTTAAAAAAAATAATTATAATTTTTTTGAATTGCTCGTAATGTTATGTTTTGTATTGGGGATTCCAATGTTGATCTATGCTTTTTTTGCTTTTATCGAAGGAATTACGGATATCAGATTATTAAACATCGCAGGAATAATTGGGGTGATTTATGTAATTTGGGCAATGGCTCATTTCTTTGAAAAAATGAAAACAGTTAACTATTTCAAAGCACTGGTCTGCTATGTATTGGGATTAATCACATTCTTCATTTTTATATTTGCAATAGGCATAACCACTGACGTGCTGACAAAACATTGAAAAGTACGATTAGTTACTTTTAATATATTGGTAAATTCATGGACATCTTCTATGACGGTGACCACAGGAAATATTCGGCAGTGGCGAAACCAATTGAAATAAAAAAGTGCGGAGAAAAAATTTGAATTTTCCCCGCACGTCAATTGCGTTATGGATATCCGGAATCAGTAATAAAAATATTTTTATTCTGCGCCTTTTTAAGTGTAACGTTTAATGATCACGCTGTAATCCCAACATCTTTACCTAAAATTCAAATATAAACCCAAAATACGGCAGCGGAGAAGACCGTTTGATCTGTTCATAATGGAGATTATAAACCTGCTCATCTTTCGGTGCATTTGGATTATGTATGATGCCATTCCCGCTCGCGTCCCGCTCTAAACCAATGACAGGCAAAGCACTTGGATTGTCGGATCCGTAAACATTCACCACATCTACATAGAAAGTCAACTGCCATTTGTTGAAAATCCATTTCTTTTCTACGCGAATATCCAACTGATGAACCAGATTTCCGCGAAGGGTGTTGAGTTGGCTGTAATCTGAAACCGGTCCGTTCGTAATATTCCAGTTGTACACGAGTTCACTCCTGTTGATATCATACGGTGTTTGCGGAAAACCACTTTGCATGCGGAATCTTGCACCGATATTCCAGTTTCTTTTAAAATATTTTCCACCGGTCAAGGATAAAATATGTCTGCTGTCCCAACTGGATGGTAATAAATCGCCTTTTGCATCACTAAATTTAGAATAACCGAAAGTGTAAGAAGCAATTCCGTAAAAATCATTGACGGTTCTTTTTTGCGCTAGAACTTCCACGGCATACGTTTCACCAGTTCCGCGACTGTCTAGAGGTTCGGTTCCCACCACACCAAAATCACCGCCAATATTGGCCAGCGAAATTTGATTTCTTAATGAGAACGGATAGTTGCGGTATTTTTTATAATACCCTTCTAAAGTAATGCGCAGATTATTTTTACCGTTAAACTCAAAACCAGTGACGACCTGCGTGTTTTTGATATATTTCAAAGTATTTTTATTCACCAGATTCCCGTTTTGCTGAAAACCTAACGCCGTGTAAGTCGGCAACATATAATAGATTCCGGCATTGGCATTAAAGGAAAACTGCTCGGCAAACAGATACCTCAAAGAAGCTCTGGGAGAAAACTGTTCTAAAGGATTATTGGTAAGCTCAGAATAATTGCTGGCATCTAAACGGAATCCGGCAGAAACTTCCATCTTATTGTCAAATAATTTTTTTGCGCCCTGAAGATACAATCCGTACTGAAACAGATCGAGATCAGAATCCGACTGATCGGTAACCGGTCCGTTTTGAGTAACGGTTTTTACAAACGACCGGTTGGTAAAATTGGAGAAATTAAGATGGGCACCCGAGCTTAGTTTATAATCCGCAATCCGGAAATTACGGTCCACCCGGATTTTATTTTCACTCTCCTGGGAATGATAATCCAGCAGTAAATTCTCCGGAATTTCTATATTTTTAAAATATTTGGTGGATTTATTATCGAGCATATTTCTGCTCCAGGTAAAAAGCCAGTTCCCGTTTTCTACCAAATGACGGTATCCCGTTCCGATGGTATAATTCCATTGTGGGGAAACCGGCAACCTTTCAATTAATGTTTGATTGTACAGAGATTCATTGGCTTTTTCATTAAATTTAAATTCATCAAGCGCGCCTAAACCCAGAAAATAAAGTTCATCACCCGATCGGAATTTTTTAGAAATTTTAAAAGTAGCATCGCTGTAAGACGGTAAAAACGGAAGTCCCATCGCTTTAAATAAAAACTGAAGATTGGATTTCCGTGCGCTGAAAAGTCCGCTCCAGGATTGATCTCTGGAAAGTGGGCCATCGGCCATCAACTGAATATCATCAAAACCCACCACTCCTTTATAACCGATTTTATCTTTTCGGGCCTGTTTTAAATTAAATTCAAAAAGCGAAGATAAAGCACCGTTTCGGTTGGCTGGAAATGCACCGCTGTAAAAATCGACATCTTTAATAAAATCAATGGTCAGGATTCCTTTTGGCCCGCCACTCGCACCCTGAGTCTGAAAATGGTTGATCACCGGAACTTCAATTCCATCGACGTAAAATTTGTTTTCGGCGGAAGAACCACCGCGGATAAACAAATCATTTCTAAAAGTCGCTGTGGTGCCCACTCCCGGAAAAGAAAGAATTGCTTTCGAAATATCCCGGTTGGAACCCGCATTTTTCTGAACTTCTTCACTTGTAATATTCCGCAGAGAAAGCGGACTTTCGGCCGTAGATTTATAGGCTTTTTTGGAAATGACGACCTCATCAATATTCGCCGTTGACAGTTTGGTAAGCCCAACCGAAAAACTTAGATTTTGATTCGGCAGAACATCGATATCCTTTAAAAGTCCTTCTGAATAACCTTCCGAAGAAACTTGAAACTGATAAACCCCTACAGGAAGATTGGATAATGATACATTTCCGTCGCCCCGGAATTGTATGTCCGTAGCGTTTACCGTTACCGTTGCAGAAAGCGGTTTCTTGCTGAAATCGTCATATACATTAATGTTGATGCTTCCGGTTTGTGCAGAAAATAGGGACGCAAATAATAGTGCGAATAATAAAGATAATTGATTCATAAAGAAATTGATCTATTTTTTTTTAAATATAAGAAATGTTAAATGAAATCGAGGGTCATTAAATACACGACGAACGCTGTAAATCCAGTGTAAACCAACCCTATAAACACGGCAATTCCCAGTCTTTTGTGAGACACCGAAAATTTTCCGGGCAGTGTTTTTTTAAATTTCCGACGGGACTTTATCATCAGAAAAGTCCATAAAATATAGGTGAGCACTGCACCGGTAATGTGAGCGGCGAGAAGGGTTTTAAAAACCGGATTATCGGCATGGGAACTGTCTTTGAACATGCTTCCCGAGCCACCCGAAAAACGGATGAGCAACTCCAAAACCAGAACCGCCGCGATGCAGAATATATATACAAGCGTTTGTATTTTTTTATGGGTTTTATAATCTTTCTCTCTTGCTTTTTTAATGGCGTAATAACTAAAAGCCGGCGCAAGAAGCGTTATGACCAAAACGCCCGTCATAATGAAAACGGTTAAACTCATGAATATTTATTTAATGCTGCAAAAATGCAACTAAGAAACAAGGAATTCAAATTTATTAGACGAACCGGCAGTTTTTCGGGACGAATTTTTTGTTAATACGGAAAAAAAATGATGTAATTTGCATCATCGTGAATCAACTGAATATCCTTAAAAAATCTTTACCTCCCGTTCTCGCGTGGCTTTCACTGGCAATTATTTTGTTGGTGCTGATTCCGCTGGCGTATCCCGTAAAATTACCGCTGGAATATCATTTTTATCACTTCATCTTATTTTGGATTCTTTTTGGGGTTTATTATCTGAATGTGAATTTCCTTATTCCTGTAATTCACCAAAGATACGGATTCGTTGCTTATGTCGGGAGTACCATTATCATTGGCGTTATGGTGATTTCCTTCATGGATGCCATCTAAAGTCTGCTCCACATCCGCCAATTAATTCATCAGAGATTAAATCCGAACGAACCCTACGTTCGAAAAAGGAATATTTTTATTTATTTCTATATCATTATTTTATTAGCCTCTGTTTTACTGTCCGGAATAATTTTGCAGTTGGTGAGAAAATGGAACCGGGAAGAGAAAAATAACAGTATTCTTCGGGAAGAAAAGGCTAAAGCAGAATTAATGACTTTAAAAGCCCAGATTCATCCGCACTTCTTCTTTAATACCCTCAATACGATTTATGCCCTCTCCCATTCCGATGTCCCGCAATCTCAGGAAGCTTTGCTGAAACTTTCAAAAATGATGCGTTTCGCAATGAATGAAGAAAACCGCGAAAAGGTAAAACTGCAGGAAGAGATGGAGTTTATTAAAAATTATCTCGATTTAATGAAGCACCGCTTGCCAACTAACGTAGGTTTTAAAGCTGATATTTTAGACGTAAAATCCGATATAGAAATCGTTCCCATGATTTTACTGACCTTTATCGAAAACTGTTTCAAACATGGAATTACGACGGAAAAACCATGCGGAATCAGCATTGAAACGCAACTGAAAGGCACTACATTTACGCTGAAAACGCAGAATGATATTTTTGAAAACAAGGCAAACGCTCTTGATTCTTCAGAAATTGGAATCGACAATACCGTCAGGCGTTTAGATATCTTATATCCGCAAAATTACACCTACCGATCCCACAAAGAAAACGGAACCTATTATTGTGAACTGCAAATCAATCTGAAATGAAAATACGCTGTGTTGCCTTGGATGATGAACCTTTAGCACTGAAACTGCTTTCAGAATTCCTTTCAAAAATCGAGTTCTTACAGCTGGAAGCCTCATTTTCTTCCACGCCGGACGCTTTGAAATACATTTCTGAAAAAGAGATTGACTGTATTTTTCTGGATATTGAAATGCCCGGTTTAAACGGAATCGACCTGAGTAAAATCTTAAATAATTTTACAAAAAAACCCGAAATCGTTTTCGTAAGCGCTTATGGGAAATATGCAGTCGACGGCTTTAAACCGGATGGAGCCGATTTTCTGCTGAAGCCTTACAGTTTTGAAGAATTAAAAGACGCCGCCCAAAAAGTGCTGAATTCCATTGAATTCAAAAACACCAAAACGACCGATGATTCTTTCTTTATTAAAATTGATGCGCAACAGGTCAAACTGATCTCATCTGAGATTCTGTATATCGAAAGCATGCGGGATTATGTGAAAATCTACACCAAAAACCGAGATGTCCCGTATATTCCTTTGATGACTTTAAAAAAAATTAAAACCGTTTTAAACGGGAAATATTTTCTGCAGATCAACCGCTCCCAAATCATCAACATTTCAAAAATAAGTGCTTACGGAAAAAACAGCCTGACCGTGACAGGAAAAAAATTTGCAGTAACCGGGAAATTTCAGAAGGAATTTGAGAGGCGTAAACTGACTTTTGTATAATACATTTGGCATTCAACGCCGCGTCTTTACTGCTCACCACAATGAAGTCCACCAGAATCGTCACCATAACGAATTCTGAAATAGAGATCCGGTCTTTTATCCCCAGCAGGATACTGATTTATAAAAACCTTTTAAAACGCTGTCATAAAATAGTTTTCCGACCTTGATTTGGACTTCATTGCGGAGGTATAAAAATTAAAACATACCGATTTTAAATTGGAAGTTTTTTTGGAAATCTATAAATCAGCCCTTTACCTTCGTTTTTGCTCCACCAATCTAAGAACGCTGAATAAAATCCATGGAACGACGATTAATTTTTCAGTTTTTAAAATTGTTTAGAAATTAAATGTTGTATATTTGCACCATAATAACGCGGGGTAGAGCAGTAGGTAGCTCGTCGGGCTCATAACCCGGAGGTCGCACGTTCGAGTCGTGTCTCCGCTACTAAACAAAGAGAATCAAAAAATTGGTTCTCTTTTTTTGTGTGTTCTTTTTGTTTTATGTTTGAATGATCAATGCTGCGTGATTTTTCAGCCATTTTAACAAATCATTTTTTCCTTTTCAGATGATCCAAAATTTTTGCTTAGTCCCAAGTTTTGATGCCGATCCTCCTTTTTAAATTTTCAGATTATCCAAATTTTCGGAATCCGGCTCGGAAAGAAATTTCCATAAAAAAATCCCTATAAGTATAAACTTATAGGGATTTGTGCGGAGAACTAGGAACCGTCACATGCTCTTTAAATATCTCTATTCATACGCCTTTTCAAAGATTACTTCTCAGCTACTCACCTAATTGCTCACCTTGAAAAATGTTGGTTTTGATTGGTATATTTATCAAAGTTACTTCTTTTTTCACACTTACAAAAACATCATTCTTAAATGTATTACTCTCTTTCCAAAAAAATTTAAAGTTCAATGCAACCTAGGAGTAATTAACAAAACAACTAATTTTAATTGAATAATCGGCTTCAACTTGCAGATCACAGGATTTTATTTTTAGAAACCAATAAAAGTGCAATAAACAGCTCTTTAATATCTAAATTGTAAAAATTTCCAAATTAAATTTAAAAAGTGCATTAAATAACACTTATGATTTAATTATTAAAATAATGATGTATATCTATACTTCAAGTGCAATATATGACACTAAGTTAAAACGTAGAAAAATTTTAGATGTAACGCAGGAAACACTTGCGGAAATTTCTGGTGTCGGACTTCGTACCTTGAAACAATTGGAAAGCGGAAAAGGAAATCCAACGCTAGAAACATTGCAAAAAATTTGCGATGCTTTAGGTTTGGAAATTAAATTAGAAATTAAAAACATTAAATAATGTTTGTACCTGCCTCAAAAGTAGAAGGACCAAAACTTTTCATATTGATTCTTTTCAATTATTTATTTTCAAATGGAGATGCTCATCTAAAAAACTTTTCTCTAATAGAAACAGAACAAGGTGATTTTAAATTAAGTCCGGCTTATGATCTACTCAACACTAAGATTCATATTGAAGATGCTGATTTTGCTTTAAGCGACGGTCTTTTACCGAAATCCATTGCCAAAGGAAAAATAAAAGAGCAGTTTATTTTGTTGGGTCAAAAAGCTGAAATACCAGAAAAAAGAATAGCCAAAAATTTAACTTCTCACGAGAAGGAAGTAATTCAATTGACTAACCGTTCTTATCTCGGTGACCAACTTAAAAGAAATTTTATACAGCTTTATCAGACAAAATTAAAGAAAGTCTCTTGAAGAGAATCAATCAGATGATTTTTATTAAATAGTAATTCTTTACATTATAGCAATTTCTTAAAAATAATAACATCTACCTTTATTGTAAGCTGTTCCAAATATCAATTGAACTTTTTGAAAGTATCATGTTCTGAGAAAATCATCTTCTGGACTGTCTTTTTCTAAATCATCATATTCTTTGCTTTCACTATCAAATCCAAAAAAGTTTAATCAATTTATCTGCATATCCAGAAACGTTTTTATGTTTCAGTGCTTTACAGGTTTAAGATATTCGGATGTAGAAAATTTAAAACGGAGCGACATAAAAGACAATTTTATTGAGATAATAACGGTAAAAACTTCTGACAGTCTTATCATTGAACTTAATGATCACAGCAAAGCAATATTGCAGAAATATAAAGATGAAGTTTACGAAAAATCTAAAGCATTGCCGGTAATAAGTTTAATCTGATATAATCATTCGTAAAAACAACTAAAAAGGTCCATTTATCATTCAACATTTTAAATAACAAAAAACTAATTAAAATTTCATCTTCTGAATTCTCACCGCATTCAAAATAGCCAAAAGAGCCACACCAACATCCGCGAAAACCGCTTCCCACATTGTTGCCAAACCTCCTGCTCCTAAAACTAAAACAACGGCTTTCACGGCAAATGCCAGAATGATATTTTGCCAAACGATTTTTTTTGTCTGCTTTCCAATATTTATGGCCATTGCAATTTTACTCGGCTTATCATCCTGAATTACAACGTCCGCGGTTTCAATAGTAGCATCGCTTCCCAATCCACCCATTGCAATTCCTACGTCTGAAAGTGCGACGACCGGAGCGTCATTTACGCCATCGCCCACAAATGCTACACTCTCGCCTTTGCTTTTAATTGCTTTCAATTTTTCTACCTTATCTTCGGGCAGTAGATCTCCGAAAGCCGTATCAATCCCTAATTCTTTTGCAACAAGTTCTACGACGTTGGTTTTGTCACCGCTTAACATCGTTACTTTCACATTAAGATTATGCAGTTTAGTAACCGCCTCTTGCGCATCTTCTTTTATCGAATCTGCGATGGTCAAATAGCCGGCAAATTTATTATCATACGCAATTGCGATGGTAGTATAAACAATTGAACTTGGGTCTAAATCATATTTAATAGAAAATTTGTCTAATAATTTGAAATTACCGACTAATAATTCTTTTCCGTTTACGTTTGCTTTTAAACCGTGACCTGAAATTTCTTCTACATTCTCCAATGCTATTTTTGAATCCAATTCTCCAACAAAATTATGAATCGCAGTTGCTACCGGATGTGTACTTTGACTTTCCAATTTGTTGACCATCGCCAAAATTGTTTTTTCATCAAAATCTGGATGAATAATAACTTCCTGAACTTTGAAAACACCTTCCGTCATTGTGCCTGTTTTATCTATCACAACATTCTTTATAGTAGCAATAACGTCTAAAAAGTTGCTGCCTTTAAACAAAATACCGTTTTTACTTGCAGCGCCAATTCCTCCGAAATATCCTAGTGGAATACTAATTACCAATGCACAAGGACAACTTATTACCAAGAAAACCAGTGCTCTATAAAGCCATTTGCTGAAAGTATAATCCTGTACGAAAAACATTGGAACTATGGTAATGAGAACAGCCAATAGTACGACGATTGGTGTGTAGATTTTTGCAAATTTTCTTATAAATAATTCTGTGGGTGCTTTCTGTGAAGTTGCATTTTGTACCAATTCTAATATTTTAGAAAGTTTACTATCCTTATATGCGGTAGTTACTTTCACTTCTACTACGGTATTTAGATTTATCATTCCTGCTAAAACAGTTTCACCTTTAGTTTTAGAATCTGGTTTGCTTTCTCCTGTGAGCGCCGCTGTATTAAATGAACCTTTTTCTGAAATCAATTCTCCATCTAAACCTAATTTTTCGCCAGATTTTAGTTGGATAATATCTCCGATTTCTACAGATTCTGCCTTCACAGTTGTTGCTTGGTTATCTTTTAAAACGGTAACTTCATCTGGTCTTTGGTCTAATAGTGTTTTTATATTAGTTTTTGCTCTCTGTACTGCAAGTGTTTGAAAAACTTCACCCACAGCATAGAAAAGCATCACTGCTACACCTTCAGGAAATTCTCCAATGGCGAACGCACCAATCGTAGCGATACTCATCAAAAAAAATTCTGAAAAGAAATCACTTTTTCTTATACTATCAAACGCATCTCTTAAAACTGGTAATCCCACGGGAATATACGCTGCAACATACCAGGCAATCCTTACCCATCCATTAAACCAATTTTGGGTAATCCAATTATCTAAAGCAATAGCAATTATTAATAATGTGAATGATATAATGGCGGGCAAAAACATTTGTAACGTTGTTTTGTCCGTATTATCGTGATTATGTCCAGCATCGTGGGAATGCTCTCCGGCATGTTTTTCCGTTCCAATATCCCTTAAGTTTAATTTCTTTTTTGCCATTTTTTATATTTTAATTTTTGAATATATCGTTTGTATCTTATTATAATAATTTATCAAGTTTAATTTTTGAACCTAAAAATTTTAAATTAAAATTCATTTTTTGAACTTTACGATTATGCTTATTTTTTTAATCTTAATTAATTTAAACTACCATTCCTACCAGTAGAAATATTAAAAATCCTACAAAAAACATACTCGTCTGCAAAAGTGTTTCTTTTTCTTCGTGCGCTTCTTTCAATAATTCTTCAGTTACCAAAAATAATAAAGCAGCGAGACCGAAAGACAGCACCAATTCCAGCCATTCCTGTGATAATCCTGCTAATAATGTAATTCCTAAAACGGCTCCGACAAAGAAGCAGGCACCCAAAACTAATAAAATAGTCAGGCTTTTTTGTTTTGAAAAATTTAAATCCATACAAGCCAAAACTACTGCTAATCCCAGAGAAAAAATTTCGAGAGCCAAAGCGATGGAAAGCAGAATTCCTTCGGTGCTTCCAGCCGCAAAACCAACGCCGAGAAGCACGCCATCTATTAGTAAATCGATGGCCAATGCCACCAGAAGTCCCATCGGCAAAGAATTTTTTACTGCCGATTTTTCAGCGTTTTTTTGAAATTTTTCTGAAAAATATTTTACAGCCAACATCGTCGCGATGCCCAGTCCGAAACCAATTCCCACTTCAATAGGCCTGTGATTTTTAATAATATCCGGCAGAAGTTCCACTGCAACAACTGAAAAAACCACTCCGCCCGCAAAATGCAACACAGAACTCCGAAAACCCGCGTTTGGTTTTTTAAATAATCCGGTAATCCCGCCCAATAAAATGGAAACAACTGGAATTAAGGCGTATAAATAAATTGAAATCATAAAAATATTTTGATGCTAGTTTTGGCAACTTTTTATGGAAACAAATGGTTTGTAAATAGGTTTTAAGGTTTTAAAATTATCCCAAGATTACTCCTCTTCCTCCATATTATTCATTTTAGAAAGCAGGTCATATGCCCCTTTTAAAACTACTTTATCGGATTCATTAAATTTTGCAGGCAAAGTAACCGCAGTAAAACCATTTTCGCTTACACCGGTTTGCACTTCTACCTTCCTAAAGATATATTGTTTTTCTTTTTCATTCCCATCTTTATCTTTAGTTTTTTCTAAAGTTTTTTCTAAAATAAAAATAAAATTCTTACCTCCGGAACCTACAATTGCCGCATCTGGCAATGCTGGTGTTTCCACAGATCCAAGTTCTATGATAGCATTTACAAACATTCCCGGCAACAGATTTTGAGATACATTCTGAATTCTTGCCAAAACATCTACAGTTCTGTCTCCGTGTATATCTTTCCCTATCAGATAAACTTTAGCAGTTTTTTCCTCGGCGTCACCAGTAGCCTGAAATCGAATAATTTGACCAACTTTTATTTTTGCAACATCTTTTTCAAAAACCTGCACTTTTACCATCATATTACCTGTATTTGCAATATCTGCGACAACCTCATTAGTTCCAACATATTTTCCAATATTGGTATATACTTTTGTTACGTATCCGCTTTGTGGTGCATAAATGTTGGCGCGCGAAGATATGTTACCTCTTGCAACAGAAGCAGGATTGATGTTCGCAACCTGAAGTCTTGCCCGTAATCCGGCAACTCGTGCAGACATACTATTATACTCACTTTGCGCCCGCTGTAAAGATTTTCTGGCTGCAATATTTTCTTTTACCAGTTCTTTTTGGCGTGTAAGATCCTGTCTTAAATAAGACATCTGACTATTGCTTTCCATGTAATCCTGCTGTATCTGTAGAAATTCAGGATTTTCTATCGTTGCCACCACGGTTCCTTTTCCAATATATTTTCCTTCGATTACGTTCATGGATTTTACATGACCTCCAAAAGAAGAGGTGATACTGGTCAGATTTTGCGGTGGAACTTCAATAGCTCCAGAGGCTTTGATATAATTGGAAAGATTAGTATTGGTTATATTTCCCAATTCCATTCCCACACTTTTGTACTGCGCTTCACTAAATTCTACGCTGTTTGCATCGTGCGGAACTTCTACATTTGCCGTGACTGCTGTTTCTTCCTTTTTATCGGAATTACAGGCTGACAACATAAAACTTAAGACGATGATATATAAATATTTTGATTTACTCATGATTTTGGAACTTTAATTATTTATTATAAACCAGAAATTAATTCCAGTTCGATGGCTGTTTGATTATATTGATTTAAACTTTCGATGTATTGTTTTTGGACTTCCACGGCGTTGTTTATGGATTGACTAACCTGGTAATAATCCATTTCTCCAACCTCAAAGGCACGCTGTGATTTTGTAATAAGCAACTTTGCCTGTGGCAATGCTGTTTCCCTATAAAAATTGATCTGGATTTGCAACCGTTTTAGGTCCGAAAGCAGTGTAGAACCCCGTTGAGAAAGACTGAAAGAAAATGCATCTACTTTTGCTTCCTGTATTTGCTGGTTAATTTCTGCGGCTTTGATTTTTGCTTTTTGCGCTTTTGCAAAAATGGGTATGCTAATTCCCAATTCTACACCCTGAAATCTTTTTCCTACTCCGTAAAACTTCGAAACTCCATTTTTCTCGAAATTACCTACCAACGATTGGTTAAAATAACCGACGCTAAAATCGGGAAGTAACCTGCTTTTTTCAACTCTGATTTCTTCTTTAGCGACTTCTATCTGGCTTTTCAAAGCAAGCAAGTCTGGATTATTATTAAAAATTGCGCTCTGTGGTGATACATCTAAAAACTTTTCGATAAGCGTTGTTTCCATAATATCTTCGATGGTTTGATTTCCGGTATACCTTTTCAATTGCTCCAGATGAATTTTTATATATTCTTCCGTCTGCAATTTTTGAGAAATCGCTTCCTGCAATCTGGTATTGGCATTGTATTTTTCTAAAATATTTGTTTCACCTGTCTGAAATCTTATATCTGCGGCACGAAGTATTTTTTCATAAAGGGCGATTAATTCCTCATTTAATGTTCTTTGCTCTTTTCTGTAGAGTAAACTATAATAAATACTTTTTACCTGATAGGTTATCTGATTTTTATAAATTCCTGCCTGCATTTTGGATGCGTTTATATTGGCATCTGCAAGTTCTGTCAGTCTTTTCAAATAAACCGGATTCGGAATATTTTGGCTTATGGTAATATTGTTATCATAAGCAATAAGACTATTATATTGTCCAAAAGTGAGATTGATATTTGTTTTTCCGTAATCTCTCACAGAACCTTTTAATGCAGACTGGTATTCCTCTCCTAATTTTGCAACCCTTGTGTTTGGATTGGAATTCAGGGAAGCAGAAATTGCCGAATTCAAATCTATGGTCCCTACAGAGGAAGATGGATTTGTCGTAATCTGACCTTTAACTCCATTATTAAAACCTGAAAGTAAAAACAAAATAATAATCGTTGCTGATCCTGCAATTTTTGTCTTTTTCAACTTACGTCGGGAAGGTTTTATATTCTCCACATAAGAGTAAAGTACCGGCAAAAGTACAAGTGTAAGAAATGTTGCGGTGAACAAACCACCTATAACAACTGTTGCTAATGGTTTTTGTACTTCTCCTCCTGCTCCGGTTGCCAATGCCATAGGTAAAAATCCTAATGATGCAACGGTAGCAGTCATTAAAACCGGTCTTAATCTTATAGCAGTACCTGCGAGAATTCTTTGCTTAATATCTTTCATTCCTTGTTTTTTAAGTTGATTAAACTCTGTTATTAATACGATTCCATTTAAAACAGCCACACCGAACAGAGCAATAAAGCCTACACCAGCCGAAATACTAAAAGGTAAACCTCTTAACCAAAGGGCAAATATTCCACCTATGGCAGACATCGGGATTGCGGTGAAAATTAGTAGTGAGTATTTTAAGGAACCAAACGCAAAATATAGCAGCAAAAGAATTAATCCCAATGCAATCGGCACGGCTATAGACAGTCTTTTGTTGGCTTCTTCCAAATTTTTAAATTGGCCACCATAAGTTATAAAATAGCCTGTCGGCATTTTTACTTTTTCGTCAATTTTTGCCTGAACGTCTTTTACTACAGAGGCAATATCTCTACCCCGAACATTAAAGCCAACAATAATTCTTCTTTTGGCATCTTCACGCTGTATTTGGTTAGGTGCCAATTGATAACTTACTTCTGCAACCTGCTCCAACGGAACCTGGTTTCCATTACTGGCAGTAACAAAGAGCCTTTTTACATCTTCAATACTTTGGCGTTCTCCTTGTTCTAACCGAACTACCAGATCAAAACGTTTTTCTCCTTCGAATACCGTTCCGGCAACACCACCAGCAAATGCAGTGTTAATAGCGTTATTTATTTCTTCAACATTTAACCCATATCGCGCGATATTATCCCGGTTCAATTTGATTGAAATTTGCGGTAGACCACTCACCTGTTCTATATATAAATCTTCTGCACCATCTATTGAGGGAATTAATCCACCTATTTTCTTCGCTAAATCTGAAAGCGTTTCTAAATCATCGCCAAAAATTTTGATACCTACATCCTGTCGTACACCAGAAATTAATTCGTTGGTCCGTAATTGTATAGGTTGCGAAAAACCGAACGTAACTCCCGGAACCTGTTCTAAAGTTTTCTGCATTTTCTCCGCTAATTCTTCCCGGGTATCTGCACTCGTCCAGTCTTTTTTAGGTTTTAATAATATCGTTATATCTGTGGCTTCTATCGGCATTGGATCTGTAGGAATCTCGGATGCTCCAATCTTGCCCACAACTTCCTTCACTTCCGGATAAGTTTTCATTAATAAACTTGATGCCTGCTCTATTTTTTCAACGGTCTGCTCCAGCGAACTTCCTACCAATAATCTTGTTTCTACAGCAAAATCTCCTTCCTCCAGCGTTGGTAGAAATTCACCTCCAAGAGAACTGAAGATAACTGCTGACAATCCGAGAAGCGCAATTGCAACAATCAAGACAGTTTTTTTAAATCGCAGTGCACCATTAATCAACGGATCATAAACGCGCTGAAATTTTTCCATCATTTTATCAGAAAAGTTCTTTTTATGACTAATATTTTTACTCAATAGAAGTGAACTGATCATCGGTACATAAGTAAGCGAAAGAATTAATGCTCCAAATATTGCAAAAGAAACCGTTTGTGCCATCGGGCGAAACATTTTGCCTTCAATTCCTACCAAAGCCAATATTGGTAAATAGACAATTAAAATAATAAGTTGACCAAACGCAGCGGAGTTCATCATTTTTTTTGCAGAACCGGAAACCTGAATATCCATTTCTGCCTGCGAAATTTTTCCTGTTTTCAACTTCCTCATGTGGTGCATGGTTGCTTCCACGATAATTACAGCACCATCCACAATAAGTCCAAAATCGATCGCCCCAAGACTCATCAAGTTTCCAGATACGCCAAAAACTTTCATCAATGCTACGGCAAATAGCATTGCTAAAGGTATAACCGAAGCCACAATTAAGCCTGAACGAATATTCCCGAGAAAAAGAACTAAAACCAATATTACAATTAACGCCCCTTCTATTAAGTTTTTTTGCACAGTACTCATGGCTCTGTCTACAAATTCACTTCTGTCCAGAAAGGGTTCTATCTCTACTCCGTCAGGTAAAGTTTTCCGTATTTGGTCTATTTTATCTTTTACTCGTCCAACTACTTCAGAAGCATTATTATCTTTTAATAGCATTACAATTCCGCCGACCGCTTCTTTGTCATTTCTGGTAAGTGCACCGTATCGGGTAGCAGTCCCAAACTGAACTTTTGCAACATCTCTGATGGTAATAGGCAGACCACTCTCCGAATTTTTAACTACAATCCTTTCAATATCTCCAAGACTTGTGATCAAGCCCTGGCTTCTGATAAAATAGGCATTGGGTTTTTTATCAATATATGAACCACCGGTATTCTGATTATTTTTTTCCAATGCTGTGAAAACATCCGAAATAGATAAATTGTAACTCCGTAATTGATTAATATTTAGTGCAATTTCATACTGTTTCAAAAAACCTCCGAAACTATTTACTTCCGCAATTCCAGGCGTACCCAATAATTGTTTTCGAATAATCCAGTCTTGTATGGTTCGCAGTTTTGTAGCATCGTATTTATCCTCAAAGCCGGGTTTAGCATGAACCGTATATTGGTAAATTTCACCTAAACCAGTAGAAACCGGTGCCATTTCAGGATTACCAAGTCCTGCAGGAATGGAACTTTTTGCTTCAGGAAGCCGTTCAGAGACTTGCTGGCGTGCCCAGTAAATATCTATGTCATCATGAAAAATAATGGTTACAACAGATAAACCAAAGCGGGAAATAGATCGCACTTCCTGAATTTCAGGAATAGTAGACATTGTCTGTTCTATAGGATAAGAAATAAACTGTTCTATTTCCTGTGTTGCCAGTGATGGACTTAATGTTATTACCTGTACCTGATTATTTGTAATATCTGGTACGGCATCTATAGGAAGGGTTCGAAGGGACATGACGCCCCAAATAATGAGCGCAATAGTGAAAATTCCGATCACCAATTTATTATTGATGGAGAATTCAATGATTTTATTTAGCATTGATAAAGAAAATTAGATTAAAGTAAAATTTAGATAATAAAAAGTACGCGTTCGCAGAAAAGCAAAACCGTAAATTTTATTTAATAATACTAACCTAATTGAGGCGGTTGCCAAATACTGCCGAAATAGTTGGAGTATGGGTTTGGAATATGAAAAAATTCTGATGAATAGAATTCGTTTGAAAAATGACCAATAAAGTTTGCAGGAATTTGTTGATATACTACAACATTCCTACCACAGCAACTGCACATACAAAAAGACGAACAAAAATCGTCTTTATGTTTTTGTGAATGTTCGTTCTGTACTTTTTCAATTTTAGTAGTAACCACCTCAAAAGTGCTTTGTTCATTATCCGAACAAGGCATACAAAATAGCACGGCTAAATAAATTGTTAATATATAATTGAAAATCTTCACCTTTGCAAAGTTAAATAAAAAATTGCTACCGGAAATTATATTATTCTTGATTTTTCGACAATCCGAAAAAGAGTAAATCTTTCAATAAATTCTAAAAAATTACCTGATATTATTTCATCTTCTATAATTAAATCTGTTCTTTTACAATCTTGAAGAAAATAATTTCGATATCATTTCTACTTATTTTTGTGTGTGCCAATACAGAATTGGGTGAAATGTTGAAATTTCCAAACTTGATACAGCATTTTGTAAAGCATAGTACGAATAAGACAGAACACTCTCTTTCATTTTTAGGTTTTGTGAAAAATCATTATGATAGTGAGAAATCGCATTCGGATTCTGACCAACACATTTTCCGGTAAGTGGAATCACGGCAAGTTCAAATATTAAAATTGACGGTAATTACTACTCGGTAAGTCCTTTGGCTCTGCGTGAAAAAGCAGAAATCTTCTGGCTGAATAAGCGCGAGTACTGCGTTATAAAAAATCCGGTTTTCGGCAATGTTGTCATGATCGAAGTTGGGGCAACAATGGTTGGAAGTATGATTCAAACTTATCAAGGTACGAATGTAAAAAAAGGGGAAGAAAAAGGTTATTTTAAATTTGGAGGTTCGACAGTTGTCCTGTTATTTGAGAAAAACAAAATTAAAATTGATCATGATTTATTAGTTAATACCTCGAAAGGTCTTGAAACGACCATAAAAATGGGTGAAAGTATTGGAGAAAAATTTTAAAAAACTACATTTATTTGAAGTATAAAAAATATACCTCTAATTTTAGTTTTCAGACTATTGATATTAATCGTAATATTGCAATAAACAAAACATAATGGGAAGTTCAAAAACAGAAAAATTTACGGAAGAGCAAAATAAAATTGCATTATTTGCGAAAGTATTCGGACATCCTGCAAGAGTAGCGATTTTACAACATTTGTTTAAAATTAATTCTTGCATTTGCGGAGATCTGGTAAACGAAATTGGATTGGCCCAACCAACAATTTCGCAACATTTAAAAGAACTAAAAATTTTAGGTTTGATCAAAGGAACCGTGGAAGGAACAAGTGTTTGCTACTGTATTAATAATGAAAATTGGTTAGCAATGAAAACTGTAATCACTGAATTTCTAAACCAAGACTTAACCGAAAACCAAGATTGCTGTTAAAAAAATTTGAACGAATTAATCGTATAATCGCAATAAACAAATAAAGTTATGAAATTATCACAAGTAAAATCAGTATTAAAAGAACTCGAACGTATAGGTTTTCAATTACCAAACGGAGAATTAGTACCAAATCACTTTCACGTTACAGAAGTCGGTAAAATCACAAAACATTTTATCGATTGTGGTGGAACTGAAAGAAAAGAAGAAGTCGTAAATTTCCAACTATGGAATGCAAATGATTACGACCACAGATTGCATCCAGAAAAATTGTTGAACATCATTGAACTTTCGGAAAAAGTTTTAAAAATAGCAGATTTAGAAATCGAAGTAGAATACCAAGCGGATACAATTGGAAAATTCGGACTTGATTTTGACGGGCAACATTTCTTATTGACATCTAAACAAACTGATTGTTTGGCTAAAGACCAATGTGGCATTCACGCTGAAAAACCTAAAAAGATTTTATCTGAAATTCAAACTGCAACTTCTTGTGCACCCGGAAGTGGTTGTTGCTAAAAAAAATCAAAAAAATGAAGACAACAAAGCGAACTCTATTTTTAGAAATACAAAATTTAATCAAAGAATTAAAACCTCATACCATTTCAAGCGAACGTAAAGCAGTTTTACAACCGCTAACTGATTTTATTCAGGCAGAGGTTTCAAAAAATCAAGAAATCCGTATCAACTTTATCTGCACTCACAATTCACGAAGAAGTCATTTATCACAAGTTTGGGCGCAAACAATGGCAAACTACTTCAATATCAGAAACGTATTTTGTTATTCGGGCGGAACAGAAGCAACCGCACTTTTTCCAATGGTTGCAGAAACTTTGCAAAATTCAGGTTTTCAGATAAACACAATTTCTAAAAATGATAATCCTGTTTATTCCATTAAATATGCAGATAACGAGCATCCAATAATTGGATTTTCAAAGAAATTGAATGATGATTTTAACCCAAAATCTGGTTTTTGTGCAGTTCTTACTTGTGATTCTGCAAATGAAGCCTGCCCAATTGTGTTTGGCGCAGAAAAACGAATTCCTATCACTTTTGAAGACCCAAAAGTATTTGACGATACACCACAACAAGCAGAAAAGTACAATGAAAGAAGTCTGCAAATAGCAACTGAAATGTTTTACGTTTTCTCTCAAATAAATTCATAAAAAATGGCTTCAAAAAAATTAAGTTTTCTAAATAGAAATCTAACGCTTTGGATATTTGTCGCAATGGCAATAGGAGTTGGACTTGGGTATTTTATTCCAACATTTCCAAACATCATCAATTCATTTAGTAGCGGAACTACAAATATTCCGATTGCAATCGGTTTGATTTTGATGATGTATCCACCATTGGCAAAAGTCAATTATTCATTATTGCCAAAGGTTTTCAGAAACACAAAAATCCTTTCTATTTCGCTCATTCTTAATTGGATAATTGGTCCCGTTTTAATGTTTGTTTTAGCAATTACATTTTTGCGAGATTATCCCGAATATATGGTTGGTCTTATTTTAATTGGTTTGGCTCGTTGCATAGCAATGGTCTTGGTTTGGAACGACCTTGCAGAAGGAAGTAGCGAATATGGAGCAGGTTTAGTCGCTTTAAATACTATTTTTCAAGTTTTTGCCTATAGTTTTTATGCCTGGATTTTTATCACAGTTCTACCTCCGTATTTCGGTTTTGATGGTGCAATTGTGGATATTTCAATCGGAACTATTGCAGAAAGTGTCGCCATTTATTTAGGTATTCCGTTTGTAGTGGGAATTTTAAGCAGACTTATTTTAGTAAAAATAAAAGGCGAAGAATGGTATACCAACAAATTCATTCCGACAATTTCGCCCATAACTTTAATTGCGCTTTTATTTACCATTGTAGTAATGTTCTCGCTAAAAGGAGAATTGATTGTGAAAATACCAATGGACGTTGTGATTATAGCAGTTCCTTTGCTTATTTACTTTACGGTAATGTTTATCATTGGATTTTTCGTTACCAAAGCATCAGGAGCAGAATATGATAAAACGACAGCGGTAGCATTTACAGCAGCAGGGAATAATTTTGAGTTTGCGATTGCAGTAGCGATTGCAGTTTTCGGATTGAATTCTGGGCAAGCGTTTGCAGGAGTGATTGGTCCTTTAGTCGAAGTTCCAGCACTGATTTTATTGGTTCGGGTTTCCTTTTGGTTACGGCAAAAATATTTCATAAAAAATAATATTTAGGTCTGCAGGGTTTAGAGAATTGTATCAAAATCATTAGTAGATAAATTTTCTATTTCAGAAAAAGAATAAACCGCTATAAAAGGCCAATTTATAATGAATTAATTGCACAATAACAGCAATCTCAAAGCATTACCATTCACAGATGACAATTGATCATCACCTTCAGGAACTAAAATCTTCTTACGATATGTTAAGTCTCTTGAAAAAAAAAATATGAAAATTTTATTTATTTAAAATATTCCTTTTGATGATTGTTCCCAAATCTTTCTCCGAAAACCATATATCTTCGGGATGAAGATGAAGAACGGGAGCTTGTTGGCATCTATTATTACAATCCATTTTTTCAATTTCGATTATATTTTTCAGATTATATTTCTTTACATAGAAATCTAAAAGTTTCCCCTTTTTCTTCCTACAATTTACGCCATTACACCAATAAATAATGGGCTTGCTGTTGTTAGAATCTTCCATAGTGTTATTGTTTATTGTAATTGATTTTTAGTCATTTAGATTAATTTGTCGGTTGTAATGTATAAGCGCTCTGTTTGCAATTTTTTTTAAGTTCATATTATAACATAATTAATGCCCTCAAAAGTTTTCATAGCGTCTTAATAACAATTTTGCACCCAATTTTTACTTCACCGCAAGGCTTTATATTTTTATAATTGTTTAAGTAATACAAAAACATTAAAAATAAAATCCGTCCCACTTTAAAAAGGAGACGGATTTAAAAATTTTATTGGATATTTTTTATCTAATACATGAAGGTTAAACCCGCTCCAAATCCATATTCACTGTCGTAATTTGTGGAAACTGAAACCCATTTTTGAAGGATATATTTTAAGCCAAAATCAAATTCTTTGTCTGAATTAACGGCAAAATTTCCACGAATTCTGGGTGAAATTGGAATTCCTTCTCGGCCTAATTCCAAACGTACTTTTCCATTATGGTCTATGTTTGCATCGGCCATCACCAAGAATGGAAGAAGGTAGCGAACTCCGGCAATGGCTACATTTTGATTCTGCGGCATTACATTTTGCCCGAACCAGGTTTTTGCCATATCATGATTTTTGTTACTTCTAAAACCGACATAAGGCATCGCCCATTGGTATTTTCCTAAAAACCGACCCACTTTTACACTTCCTTCGTAATGTGTAAAATCATAATTACTGTGTAATTCATTCACATTCAACCATCT
The DNA here is from genome assembly GCF_030815285.1 of Chryseobacterium sp. MDT2-18. Classification (NCBI taxonomy): domain Bacteria; kingdom Pseudomonadati; phylum Bacteroidota; class Flavobacteriia; order Flavobacteriales; family Weeksellaceae; genus Chryseobacterium; species Chryseobacterium sp. MDT2-18. The sequence goes on from NZ_JAUSWQ010000007.1 coordinate 87,283, forward strand.
TGCTCCTAACATCGTCATGTTTTCAAAATGAAATTTATTAGATGCTACATCCAACATTGCTGTGGTATTGATCATTCGGTTTTTGCTTAGGAACTTTTGGTATGAAGCTTCTTTATCCGGTAATTGTGGATTGGGTGCTGAATTTTCATAATTGAAAACTCTTCCCATTCCACTCATCATGTGATATAAAATATGACAGTGGAAAAACCAGTCTCCGTCCTGATTTGCGGCAAATTCTATCGTCACAGTTTCCATCGGTGCAATGTCAATTACATTTTTTAAAGGTGCATATTCCCCTTTAGCGTTCACTACGCGGAAATCATGACCGTGAAGATGCATTGGATGTCGCATCATGGAATTATTGTACATGGTAATTCTCACGACCTGACCTTTTTTAATTAAAATTTTATCACTTTCAGCGACCGTTTTATTATCTAAAGTCCACAGATAGTTACGCATATTACCTTCCAAAGTGAATTTCAATTCCTTTACATTATCAGTAGGTAAAATAGTTTTAAAAGGAGATTTCAACATGTTATAATTGAGCCTTTTGATAGTTTTTTCTTCTGAAGATTCCATGGCCATCTTGCTGTGATCCATTTCCATTTTACCATCATCCATTTTCATGTCGAATTTCATCTCCATTTTGCTGTGATCCATTTCCATTTTGCCATCATCCATTTTCATGTCCGATTTCATGTCCATTTTGTTGTGATCCATTTCCATTTTACCATCCTTCATTTTCATGTCAGATTTCATATCCATTTTGCTGTGATCCATTTCCATCTTGCCATCTTCCATCTTCATTTCCGATTTCGTCCCCATCATTTCCATCATGTGCTGCATGGTTTTCATGCGCTGGCTTTCTGACAATTCCGGATACATTACTTCGTTCAAATCCATCATCTGATTACCCATCGTCATGCTCATCGGTTTCATGTCTCCACTCATCAACATCATGTCGTTCATCATTTTCATACCTTCAAACAGCATCAGTTTCGGTAAGTTTGGTGCGTCTACTTTTTCGCCGTCTCCCAAATAAAGTGAGGCATGACCTTGTCGGTCTTCCGAAGTTGCACGAAATTCAAAACTTTTATTTTCGGGAACAGTAACTTCTATATCATAAGATTCGGAAACGCCAACAATGAGACGGTCTACTTCTACCGGTTCTACCTCATTACCATCAGTTCCAATAACGGTAATTTTTCCACCACCATAATTTAGCCAAAAATAAGAGGAAGATGCACCATTTGCTACTCGAAGCCTGACTTTATCTCCGGCTTTTAGATCTTTGTAATTTGAAGAAATCTCACCATTAATAAGGAAATTATTGTAATAAACGTCACTTACATCCATGGCTTCCATTCGCTTCCATTCATTCAAAAGTTTGGTTCCGAAATGTCCTTTTCCAATGGCTTCGGAATAACTTTGAACGGTTCCTTTTTTTATGGCCCAATAATCTCCCCGATCCATGTGCAATCTTCGCATGATCTGTTTCGGATTTTCATCTGTCCATTCACCTAAAAGAACGGGAATATCTGCTGCAAACTTTTTACTTGGCTGACTATCTCTTTTATTAAAAACCAAAATCCCATTCATCCCGATCTGTTCCTGAGTTCCCTCATGAGAATGATACCAATAAGTACCATTTTGAGAAATACGGAATTTGTAAAGATGCGTTTCGCCGGGCTTAACTTCTTTCGTAGTTAAATAAGGAACCCCATCCATTTCATTGGGTAGAATCACACCGTGCCAATGAAGACCTGTATTTTCTTTCAACTGATTGTGCAGGTAAATCTCTGCGGTATCACCTTCTGTAAAATATAAAGTTGGCGCCATTAACTTTCCATTGATGGCAATTGCTCTCGCTGGTTTACCGGTGAAATTTACGAGCGTATCTTTTACATATAAATCGTAGCGCACTGTTTTTCCACCAAAAGAAATTTTACCACTGCCATCTTCTTTTGCAGTCTCTTTTTTCTCCATGTGCATGTTGTGGTCCTGAGAAAATCCCTGGGCCGAAACCGCAATAAACAGCAGTGCGAAAAATTTTAAAAAGTTGGGTATTTTATTTTTCATTTTCTAATCTTTTTATCATTGTTTTCATTTCTTCTATTTCTTTTCTTTGCGCAGAAATGATACTTTCAGCTAATTTTTTTACTTCGGGGTCTTTAATGTCGGCTCTTTCACTTGTTAAAATGGCGATGGAATGGTGAGGAATCATTCCTTTCATCCAAAGAACATCGCCAACAATGGGACTTTGCGTACGAACCAAACCGAGTGCAACGAAAAACAATCCTATACTTCCCACTATTATTCCCAGGTTTTTCTGCTTATTTTGATACATTTTGCGCATAAAGAAAAACATGATCAAAGCCATCGTGGAGATTCCAAGACATACCATATAAAATCTGGTCATGCTGAAATAAACGTGATCTAGTTCATAGGTATTGAGATACATGGTTATGTACATCGCTACAAATGAGGCCACAAGCATTAAAACAAATTTGCTGTAAACGTTACTTTTTGAGTGATCCATTGAATTTTCCATCAATTTATTTTTAAATGTTAATATTTTTTAAACGTAATGAATTACCGATCACAGACACGGAACTAAAACTCATAGCCAAGGCTGCAATCATCGGTGATAAAAGGATTCCAAAAACAGGAAACAAAACGCCTGCTGCAATTGGAATTCCTAAAATATTATAAGCTAAAGCGAAAAATAAGTTTTGCTTGATATTCTTCATAACAGCATCGCTTAGGTTTCTTGCTTTTACAATTCCGTGCAAGTCACCCTGTACCAAAGTGATCATTGCGCTTTCAATCGCAACATCAGTTCCGGTTCCCATCGCGATTCCGACATCACTTTTTGCCAACGCAGGTGCATCGTTAATTCCATCTCCAGCCATTGCTACGATCTTTCCACTTTTCTGAAGTTTTTCTACTTCCTGCAGTTTATTTTCGGGTAGCATTCCAGCTTTAAAATGAACAAGATTGAGTTCTTTGGCAACCGCCTGTGCAGTATCGTGATTGTCTCCTGTAAGCATGATAACATCAATACCTTTTTCCTGTAATGCTTTAATTGCTTTTGCACTGGTCGGTTTTATTTTGTCACTAATAACCACATATCCCGAAACTTTTCCCTCTACAGATAAGAAAGAAACAGTTTTTCCTTGTTTTTGAAAATTTTGCACTTCGGTTTCCATCAAAGAGGTGATTTCAGCTTTGGCATATTCCATCATTTTGGCATTACCCAGATCAATTTTTTTTCCGTTGACCTTTCCCTCAACACCTTTTCCTGTGACTGCATTGAAATTTTCAGCATTTACAATTTCTATATTTTGTTCTTTCCCATATTTTACGGTAGCCTCTGCTAATGGATGTTCGCTCATTTTATTTAAAGAAACAATGAACTGTAGAACTTCTTTTTCTGTAAGCCGATCTCCGAAAACTCCAATTTTTTCAACGGTTGGTTTTCCCTCCGTAATAGTTCCTGTTTTATCGATGATTAAAGTATCGACCTTATCCATTTTTTCCAAGGCTTCGGCGTTTTTTATAAGTACCCCATTTTGAGCACCTTTACCAACACCGACCATTACAGACATTGGTGTTGCTAATCCTAAAGCACATGGGCAAGCAATAATAAGAACAGCAATTGCATTTACAAAAGCATAAACATAAACCGGTTGTGGTCCAAAGACTGCCCACACGATGAATGTAATAACAGAAATAAGTACAACAATTGGCACAAAATAACCCGACACCGTATCGGCTAATTTCTGAATTGGTGCCCGACTGCGACTGGCGTTATTGACCATTTCCACAATTTGAGAGAGCAAAGTATCTGAACCCACTTTCTCCGCTTTCATTAAAAACGATTGGTTACCGTTGATGGTTCCACTGCTTACTTTATCGTCTATTGTTTTGGTTACAGGAATCGGTTCTCCCGTAATCATTGATTCATCTACAGAGGTTTCGCCTTCTGTAATTGCACCATCTACTGGAATTTTTTCGCCAGGTTTTACACGCAGAATGTCACCTATGACGATTTGTTCAATAGTCACTTCTTCTTCAATGCCGTCTTTAACTCTGATGGCTCGGTTTGGCGCGAGTTTTAATAATTCTTTAACTGCAGAATTTGTTTTGCTGTGTGCTCTGGCTTCCAATACCTGTCCCAGTAGCACTAAAGTCAAAATTACCGTGGCAGCCTCAAAATATACATGAACTGCTCCGGTGTGCGATTTAAATTGTTTTGGAAAAATATCCGGAAAAAACATTCCGAAAACACTGAAAAGGAAAGCGGCTCCCGCACCAATTCCTATCAACGTAAACATATTGAGATTCCATGTTTTAATACTTTTATAGGCACGTTCAAAAAACATCCAGGTCGCATAAAACACAACCGGAATCGATAGAACGAACTGAACCCAGTTCCAGTATTTTTGTTCCATCAAATTATATAATGGATTGTTTGGAATCATTTCACTCATTGCTATTAAAACAATGGGTAAACTAAAAATTACGGCAATCCATAATTTCTTTAGTAATTTTTTATAGGTTTTTTCTTCCGCTGAAATATCAGGTTCCATCGGCACCAGATCCATCCCACAAATAGGACAGGCGCCAGGTTTATCTCTGATTATTTCGGGGTGCATTGGACAAGTCCATTGTTCCGAATTCGAGTTGCTTAATTTTTGTTCTTCTACCAGATCCATTCCGCAGACGGGACAATCGCCTGCTTTGTCGTACGTTTTTTCACCTTCACAATGCATTGGGCAGTAAAAAGTACCGTTACCTTTTACTTTTTTAATTTCTTTTTTCTTGGTTTCTGCCTCTGCTTTTGGCAGATCACCTATATTATGAATACTGTATGTTCCACCATCTTTTTTCAAGGCTTCCTGATATTTTTCAATGTGCAAATGACCATCTGTTTCAATAACTGCTTCCTCTTTCAAGAGATCAACCGTTACTTTTGAAACGCCTTCAATTTTTGAAAGTGTTTCTTCTACGTGTTTCCGGCAACCGTCACAGGTCATCCCGTGAATATGATAGGTGTGTTTCATAATTTTACTTTACTTAAATTTTTAATTTACCGAATTTGATCAATTTTATCAAATACCGATTTGTTTGGGATCCTACTTCCCAAATAGTTGCAGTACAATTACTCCAATAATAATTGCGCCGATGAATATATACAGTCCGTAGTTCCACCATTTTTTAAAACCAGTTTTTTTCTGATTATTTTCATTTCCTGTTTTGCAGCAATCCTTCATAATAATCCTTTTTTGTGCCTAACAAAGAGAAAAGGGTAATGTAATAATTCATTACATATTCTAACCTTTTCTCTCGTCAGGACTTAAATTTTAATTATTAGGTATTTTTCAATATCGCAATATTTTACTGAATCGTTCTCTGAACTTTACCACATGTCAGCATTTTGCTGCCATAAAATGGGTTTCTAACCTCATTGCTTTTACTCAACAAAGTGCTTCCTTTTTGATACATTGGGCAAAACTGTTCGTATAATTTCATTTTAGTTCCAGTAATTGCAACCAGATCTGAAATGTCTTTGCTTAATGTTTTAAAGTGATCACGTTGATGATCGATTGGGCTTTTTGAAATATGTTCAGCGTGCTCTGTAGCATCATCTATAATATCTGCCAACTCTTTTTTATCCGCTGCAGAATATTTTGAAGCGCTAAAAGACTTTAATGAAACGGCGAGTTTAGCGCCTGCAGTGCCTGCTTTCTTGCTGTCGTCTCCTACCAAAGCATCTTTCAAATTAAAATAATCGCCCAAAATAGCCTCTGCTTTTGCATCGCTTTTCATAGACATTATTTTACCGTTGCTCATTTTCATACCCATTTTACCGTGATCCATTTTACTTTTCTGTTGCGCGTTTGCAAAAGAAATAGCGAATAACATTACTGTTGCTATACTTACTTTTAAATTTTTCATTTTATTTTTTTAAAATTTTATAAACTGTCTCTTTTTTGTGCCATCCATTCTATCATTTCCTGCTTTTCAGCTTTTGTAAACTTTGCATCTCTGTGAATAATGGTGTAAGAATTCAAAGGCATTTCATCATCTCTTATCTGATTAACTATTGCTTTCAATTTGCTTTTTTTCTGTCTTACAGATAAAGAATCCCACTCACTGAAATTCAGTTCTTTTTTTCCATCTTTCACATGATTTGCTAAAAACATTGCGGCGGGCTGGATTTTGTTGTACCATGGATAACGGGAATTATTACTGTGACAATCATAGCAGGAGGTCTGCAACTTATTTTTAATATTTGCCGGAACCTTATTGACAACCAAAAAGTCTGCTTTTGAAGTGGTTTGGCTTTGATTAATTTGTTTTGGAAGAAATTGTATACCAACAAATGCGATTAATAAAACCACTGCTATGATCTTGAAAATTTTCATTTTATTTTAATTCCTTTTTCACGCTTCCACAAGTCAACATCGATTTGCCGTAAAAGGGATTTTTTATCGTTTTTTCTGCACTTAACCAAGTCGCATCTGCCATTGGACAATAAAGTACGAAAACTGAATCGTTTGAAAGTTTGAAGTTCTTCGCCACTGCAACCATATTTTCAGATAATTTTGCAAACGATTCCCGTTGAGTTTCTATGCTTCTACTTTCAGCAATGGTAGAAGCATCTTTTCGGAGAACGTCTAGATTCCCTTCCGACATAACTTTGTAATCTACCATAGATGCAGATTTTATAAAGTCGTTTGCTGCTTTGGAGGCTCCATCTGAATTGTCTGTTACCAAAGCATCTTTGATGATGATATAATTTTGGTAAAGTTTAGAAATTGATGCGTCAGAAATTTGCGCTGATAAATTAAAAGTTGAAAATACTGAGAATAATGCTGTGAAAATTAATTTTTTCATTGTAATAAATTTTTGATTGTTTTTTATAAAGAAGATTCCAAAAAAAATGGCTACAATTAATAACGATTTTTCAGGTGAAAAATGACGGATTTATTCTAAGTTCTAAAATTACAATAAGAAATAAATAAGGGTAATTCTGTCCTGTCCGGTGGTGCATTTAGCGGAACAGAAAATTGATTACTTTCTACCGGTGTTAAGAAATCTGCATAGAATATTTGCGGAATAATTGCTACAGCAGGCGCATCATTTATAAATGAAATATCTGCTTTCTGAGGAACATCTGTTTTTAAAATCTTAATTTCACTTTTACAACAACCTTTCTTTTTTTTGGTACCACAAAGGGCACAAGTTAAAGTGGAAGAAGTTGAAGAAGCGGAAGAAACAAAAGTTTGATCCAAGCAATAATGCATGTTATAAACCATTCCGGATGAAAATCCAAAATAGAAAACGGTGAACATAATTGCTAAATACTTTTTCATAATAATTTACAAATAATTTAATAAAATTATTTTTTATTAAATTTTAGAATGTAGTGAATATAATTCTCATTTTTACCGTAATAATCAAGCTGTTATAATTATCTTTTAATTTTAAATCGTATTTAGCCACAGCATGAACCTGCAGATTTTTTCGGTTCATTGTCTTCCGTACTAGCAACGCGATAGTCTCCCGCGTCAGACAATGCTTTATTTATTTGTTGATCGGTAACTGTTTGGGCGGCTTGCAAATCTGCCTGAGGTGGGTTTAAAGTTACAGAAACTTCCTGTACACCTTCTATAGTTGAAAGTGCTTTTTCAACAGACTTTACACAACCACCGCAAGTCATCCCTTTAATTAAAACAATTTGATTCATAATTTAAAATTTTGTACGACTTATTTTTACATTACAAAATTAATGACTGAAAATATAACTTATTGTTACAATTCGGTTTATTACTTACACAATATCGTCTATGGATTTTCTTTCCCATTTTCGCAGATTTTTGAATTCCGTCATAGACATACCTGTCTCATGCTTAAACTGTTTTGCTAAATGACCACTGTTGTTATAATCTAAACTATAGGCTATTTCGGAAAAATTCAGTTCCCCAAATTGTATCAATTCTTTCACTTTTTCCATCTTCAGATTAATCCTGTATTTTTCGATGGTTATACCTTCCTTTAAACTAAATAATTTACTCAAAACCGAATAGGATTTGTTAAAAGTAGCGGTTAGAAAAGCCGGTAAATTTGAATAATCTTGATTTTCAATTTTATTAATGATCGCAATTTTTATTTCTTCAACCAATACATCCGTTTCCTCGATTAACAATTCAAAACCGAGTTCTTGGAGAATCTTTTCCAGTTTAGAAATCTCAACTGGCATATCGTGATCCAGTACAACTTGTCCTAATTCTAAGGAATCGATATGATAGCCTAAAGTATTCAGTTCTCGCATCACCGCCGACTTACAGCGATCGCACACCATATTTTTTATATATAAAGTTGTTTTCATATTGGTGTTTTAATGGTTATTTATTTTAATAGTTTTTATAATCTGCATCCACGTTGATAATGAATGTATGAACTTGATGAAAATCTTACATATCATGACCCGCCATTGGATTTGCACCTTTTTTGAAAATGTATTCGCTATTGAGCAGATAAGTTCCTGAAATTACGATATCGTCACCCTCCTTAATTCCAGAAATAATTTCTATGCGGTCATCGGTTTCCAGACCTGTTTTCACCATTTTGTTGACGAAGGTGTTTTTTGCGGTTTTTACCCAGACGGTCGCCATTTTACCATCGCGGATCACCGCATCAATCGGTAAGGTCAATGAATTAGTTGAGGGGTTTTCCAACAAAACATAGACAGGCATACCGGGTTTGAGCAAATGATCTTTATTGGGAATGGAAACCCGTACCAGATTGATTCGGCTGGCGGAATTGATTTCAGGATTTGTAAAGTCGATTTTACCCTCGATTTTCAAATTATCAAGATCAGGCAGCGACACAGTCACTTTACTGTCTCGGTGGATGAGTGCCATCTGCGAAGAATAAACCTGAGCTTCTGCCCAAAGCGTCGAAAGATCGGCAAGAGTCAAAATAGTTCCGCCTTCGGAAAGATACGCACCTTCCGAAATATTTAGATTCGTAATATATCCCGCTCCGGTGCTCAATACCGTAGTTGTCAATGATACTTTTCGGCTCCGCTCCAGCTGCCGGACCTGACCTTCAGACATGCCCCACAGCGAAAGTTTATTGCGGGAACTCTGAAGCAACTGGTTAAAATCGATAGAAGTATTTCCTGTAAAGAGATTTCGTCTTTCCAACGCGAGCAAATATTCCTGTTTAGCATTATTCAGTTCTTCACTATAAATCTCAATAAGCGGTGAACCTTGCGGCACATATTCGCCAATATTTCTATAATAAAGTTTTTCAACTCTGCCCATCACCCGCGAACTCACTGAATGCATTTTATACTGATTGAAATTGAGTGTGCCTGTCAGCGTAAGTTTGTCGGACAATTCATCATTTCCGAGACTGACGGTTTTTATATTTCCCAGTTTTATCTGCTCATCGTTCAGGACAAGCTCATTGGGATCGGCATTTTTTTTCTTTTCAACTGGAACTAAATCCATATGGCAAATTGGGCATTTTCCCGGTTTATCTCCCACAATTTGGGGATGCATAGAACAGGTGTAATATATATCGTGCTTGGCGTGCGGATCTTCTTCCTTTTTACAGGAAAAAAGAAAAACCAACAGTACCATTATGAGAATATTAAATTTCATTTTTTCTTTATTTACTTATTTACTTTAATCAGACTTTCACTGTCCATGAGATATTGAGCGTTTTCTGCCACCTCGTCTTCAGGTTCCAAACCACTTACAATTTCAATTTTATCTTTAATGATGGGCCCGATCCCTACTTTGTGTGCAATGAAACCTCCCGCAACTTTTTTGAAGACAATTTTATCCATACCTAAAGAAACCACGGCAGTTTTTGGCAGCCAGTCGGCTACTTTAGAATGACTGGAAATCTCCGCTCTTACCTGGCTTCCAATTGGAATTTTCCCGATGCTGTTGTCGAAATAAACTCTTGCCGTAACCGTTTTGCTGTCCGGACGGAAAAAGGGTTCAATAAAATCAATAGTTCCATTGAAGCGCCGGGAAGGATCACTTTGGGGAATCACCGCAACCGACTGTCCTTTACTGACCAATGCGATATCTTCTGCAAAAATATTGAGAACTGCCCAACTTTTATTCGGATTATAAACCGTGAAAATGTTTTGCCCTTTTTCAAGATACATTCCTTCTTTCAGAGGTAATTCTGCAGTAACTGCACTTCCACCCGGCATGGCACTTTCCGGTGAAGGAGAGGCGCTTGCCGCCATATTTCCGGCTCCCTGAATATATCCGCTGTAATTACTGAAAACTGGAACACTTAGATCGGGTCTGCCTTTTCTGCTGATGCTTTGAATCTGCGACGCAGGCATTCCCAGAAGCAGTAATTTTTGTCGGGAAGCAATGAGCAGCATTACGTTTGACCGGTCATTTTTTAAAATAAATAAATGATTCTGCTGCGCGGTGAGCAATTCCGGGCTGTATATATCGAGAATGCGCTGTCCTTTGGAAACTTTCTGGTATTTGTAGCGCACATATAGTTTCTCGATTCGTCCGGAAACCCGCGAAGAAATAGTCCCAATCTGGCGCGTGTCGTAATCCACAATTCCTAAAGCGTCTACCGTGGTGGGAATATTTTCTTTTTTTAAACGCACGACAGGCAACTGCGAGACCACGAAATTGTTGGTGGGTTGCAGCAAATCATCTAATTTGATGCCTTCTTCTTTTTGAGCCAGTGCATCTTTCAATACCAAATCCATCCCACATTTTGGGCATTTGCCGGGTTTGTCTGAGATAATTTCCGGATGCATCGGACAGGTATACGTATGTAGCGCATCCGCTTGGGTGTCTTCCCAAAATTTTATTTTTTCACATGCTGACAAAGTTAAAAGCAGGAATGTGAACAGTATTAATTTTTTCATCTTTTTTCAAGTAATCGGTCCAGTTCAGTTTGAGATTGTACGGCTTTGGTAAGAATATCGAGATATTCCAACTGCGTCATATTGAGTTTCTCCCACGCATCATAAAGCGTGAAAAGATCCTCCGTATTTTGCTCGTAGCCTAACTGCATTATTTTATAATTGTTCTTCAAGGCGGGAATAATGGTATTTTCATACAGTTGAATCTGTTTTTTATTCAGCTCCAGCTCGTTACGCATTCCATAGGCTCTGCCGCTATACTCGTTGACCATCAACTTTTTCTTTGCAAGCAACGCTTCTTCCTTGATCTGTAAGCTTTCGATATTGCCATCGTACATTTTAGAAGCCCATGGAACCAGGGGTATTTTCGCCATTACCATTAATGAAAACTGCATTGGCTGTCCGCCGAAGCCCGCCATATTTTCGAATTTTACACCGAATTCCGGCCGCAGATTCTGTCTTTCCAAATCCTGTTTCAGCTGGGCAATATTAATTTCCCGGTCAATCCCACGCAGGTCACTTCTGTTCTGATAAAAATTTTGGGCGTCGAAAAGTTCCAGCGCATACTCATTTAAATTAAAATCGGACTTTACTTCTAAAGGTTCCATAGGATTTCTTCCCATCAAAGCATTAAGACGGATTCTCTTTACGCGGATATCGTTATCGTACATTAATTGCATATTATCTGCGGAGCCGAGTGCTGCCTTCGCTTTGTAATAAGCGGAAATTTTCCCGAGGCCATTCTTGTACCGGATTTCGGAATTCCTGATCATAAAGTCGAGCATTACCTTGTTTTCCTTAACTACTTTTATTTTCTTCGCTAAAACCACCCAGTCGTAATACAATTGTTTTGCATCCTGAAAATTTTCGTTCAAAGCCGCATACAATTTCTCTTTCTCCACCGAAGACATGGCCGTCATCAGATCTTCATTGGCATCCAATTTCTTTTTATTGGGAATCATTTGTTCTACAGACACCGCAAAAGAGCCCATTCCGAGCATATCACCCTTCCTGCTCCAACGCTGCGGATTATAGGGTGTCATAAAAAGACCTGCACCAACCGTCGGTGGCATCCAGCTTCTGGAACCTTTAGCAGCAGCATCGAGTGATCTCATTTCTGCATCGTACATTTTTACCACCGGATTATTGGCCGCAATACTGTCTAAAATTTCAGACAAAGGCATTTGCTGAGCACTCATTTTGCCAGAAAAAAAGGCAAATAATAGTAGAAGTGTTATTTTTTTCATTTTAATTATGATTAAATTTTAATGGGAAGCATCAAGTACATCTATTTTCCCGAGCTTATTCAATTCCCATTCTTTCTGCATCAAAAAGATGATTGGCGTGACCAAAAGAATATGAATGGCCGACGTGAAAACGCCCCCTACCATTGGCAAAACAATAGGTTTCATCATGTCACTGCCGACGCCGTGACTCCAAAGAATCGGAACCAGACCGAAGAGCGTCACACAAACCGTCATTATTTTGGGTCTCAACCGTTTGGCTGCACCATAAATAACATACTCACGCAGTTCCTCATTGGTAATGGTTTCGCGGGAATTACCGTTTTTCGCTACCAATTGGACCATGGCATCGTTGAGATAAATGACCATTACAATTCCGGTTTCTACGGCGAGTCCGAAAAGTGCGATAAACCCCACTGCCACTGCAACGGAAAGATTAACGCCCCAAATCGATATCATAAAAACACCTCCAATTAAGGCAAAAGGAATACTGATGAGATTGAAAAACGCTTCGCGATAAGAGTTAAAAGCAAAATACATAGATAGAAAAATGACAATAAGCACGATGGGCATTATCATTTTTAATGTTTGTTCGCCTCGAATCAAATTCTCGTATTGGCCGCTCCACTCCACATAATATCCTTTTGGCATTTTCGCCATTTTACTATCTATCCTTTTCTTGGCTTCTTCTACAGTACTCCCTAAATCACGGTCCCGAACATTGAATAAAACGGCACCGCGCAACATGGCATTTTCAGAATTGATCATTGGTGGACCTTCGGAGAGTTGTACATCTGCTACGGAACTTAAAGGGATGGAACCAAAGTTCATGGTCTGCAAAGGCAATCGACGGATCGATTCTAAATTATTACGGAAATCCTGGCCGTAGCGTGCATTCACCGAAAAACGCTGCCGTCCTTCAATGGTTGTGGTCAGTTTCATTCCACCCAGAGCACTTTCTACGACGGTATTTACATCATCAACACTTAAACCGTATCTGCCAATTTCATCTTTATTTATTTTTATATCGATGTATTTACCACCCGTAATCGGTTCCACGAACATATCTTTAATTCCGTCAATACCGACCAGTTCATTTTTAATTTGTTGAGATAAGGCATAAATGCTATCTAAATTTTCTCCGTACACCTTCACGCCGACATCGGTTCTGATTCCGGTAGAAAGCATATTGATCCTGTTTACAATGGGCATTGTCCAGCCATTTGTAACGCCAGGAATTTGAAGTTTGGCATTTAATTCATCGATCAAACTTTCTTTTGTAGTTCCGTCCCGCCATTCATCCCGAGGTTTCAATAAAATAATGGTTTCAATCATGGAGATGGGCGAGTTATCGGTGGCTGTGTTGGCTCTACCGGCTTTGCCTAAAACATGATCCACTTCTGGAACGCTTTTGATAATTTTATCCTGAACCTGGAGCAGTCTTTTTGCTTCCGAATTAGAAATATCGGGCAGCGTTACGGGCATAAAAAGGATGGAACCTTCATCCAAAGGCGGCATAAACTCCCGACCGAGATTCAGCACCATCGGAATGCTGATTAAAAGGGCGAGAAGATTAATTCCGAGTGTGGTTTTTCGCCACTTAATACACCATCTGATCAGAGGTTCATAAAATCGTTCTAAACCTCTATTTATTGGGTTTTTATTGTCATCCTTAAATTTTCCTTTCATAAAAAAAGAAATAAGCACTGGTGCCAAAGTAAGGACTAGAAAAGCATCAACAATCAGAATGAAAGTTTTGGTGTAAGCAAGCGGATGGAACAATTTGCCCTCCTGTCCTGTAAGCATAAATACGGGCAGAAAAGAAACCACAATAATCACGGTAGAGAAAAACACTCCTCTTGATACCTGTTTACACGATTTTTCAATAATACTCATCCGAATATCTTCGGGTATCTTTTTATAATTATCCGGCTTTTGGCTTTTCTTCCGGAATATATTTTTAAACCAATCGGTCTTCATTATTAGGAGTTTTTGTTTTGGTTATGATTCTGCCAATCCGACAGGTTTTTGTAGGCATTTTCCGACATGATAATTCCATTATCTACGATGACTCCAATGGCTAAGGCAATTCCTGTAAGCGACATGATATTGGAGGAGAGTCCGAAAGCATTGAGTATAATAAAGGCAATGGCAATAGTGATTGGAATTTGAATAATAATACTCAAGGCACTGCGCCAATGAAAAAGAAAAACAATGACAATAATAGCCACCACAATCATTTCTTCAACTAGTTTGGTTTTAATATTATCTATCGCTGCTTCTATTAGAGTACTTCGATCGTAGGAGGTTTTTAAGGTAACACCTTCTGGCAGACCTTTTTCCACCTCTTTCATTTTCTCCTTTACATCATTAATGACTTTGTCCGCATTCTCACCGTAGCGCGCGACGATAATTCCGCCCACTACTTCCCCTTTACCGTCAACATCAAAAATACCCGTCCGCAAATCGCCACCCATTTGCACGGATGCCACATCTTTCACCCGAACTGGAATGCCTTGATTATTGCTCACGGCGATATTCTCGATATCTTCAATATTCTTAATGTAGCCCAGACCGCGAATGATATACGCCATGTCCGCCATCTCAAATTTTCTGCCGCCGACATCATTATTATTGGTTTTCACTGCGTTCATTACATCTATTAACGAAATGTTGTAATACTGCAGTTTCACAGGATCGATGACGAGTTGATATTGTTTTTCAAAACCGCCAAAAGAGGCAACTTCAGCAACTCCAGGAACGGTTTGCAGGGCGAATTTTATATACCAATCCTGCAATGCGCGCTGATCGCCCAGATCCATGTTTGGTGCATCTAAATGATACCAGTAGACATGACCTACTCCGGTACCATCAGGTCCCAAAGTAGGTGTCACATCTTGTGGAAGTAAGCGTTGTGCATAATTGAGCCGTTCCATCACCCTTGTTCTTGCCCAGTAAATATCGGCATCGTCCTCGAAAATGACATAGACGAAACTCATCCCGAACATCGAGGAAGCCCGAATATTTTTAATTTTCGGAATTCCCTGCAGATTGCTCACGAGCGGAAAAGTTACCTGATCCTCAATAATCTGAGGACTTCTGCCCATCCATTCGGTGAAGACGATAACTTGGTTTTCACTTAAATCCGGAATGGCATCAATGGGATTGCTCCGTACGGCAAAGATTCCCCAAATAAAAAGGGCGGCCGCAATAAGTAATACAAAGTATCGGTTTTTAAGTGATAATCTTATTAAATTTTGAATCATAATGGTTGATATGTTTACTTGATTTCTTCCTGAACCTCGCCACAGCTAAGCATGTCTTTTCCATAGTAAGGATTTTTCACTTCCGCAGAATTGCTCAGCCAGAAAGCACCTTTGCTTTCATTGTACATCGGGCAAAAGACTTTGTAAACTGGTTTTGAAGTACCGAAATCTTTAACCAAATCATAAAAATCTGCACTTAATAAATCCAGATGTTCTCTTTGATGTTCGATATTTCCAGCATTTTCTCCGATGTGTTCTGCATGTTCTTTAAGGTCAGCGACGATATCTGCGAACCCTTTTTTTTGTTCCGTTGAAAAGCTGCTTTGGTCAATTTTCGCGAGTGACTGTACTATATTTTTACCGACAGAAGCAGCTTTCCCATCGTCGTCATTTGCGAGGGCTGAAGTCAATTCCATATAGTTTAATGTAAGTTCGTTAAGATTGGCGGAGGATTTTTTGGCCGCGGTAACGGTCATGTTGGTACCCTCCATCATTTGGCCATCTTTCATACCTTTCATATCGTGTTGCATGGTAGTGTTAGCAGTTTGTTCTTTGTTGTCTTTGCAGGCACTCATAGATAGTGTTCCGATTGCCAATAAACTGAAGATTAATATTTTCATTATTTTAAAAGTTTAAAAGTTATTTGTTAAAAAAAGTAGTATAATTAGATTGATTTTCGAAGTACAAAACGCCATCGTTCTGATCAGAGATCGCGATAATTGCAGTCGCTTTATCTACCGGTTTCTTAGATACCGGATCAGTAGCCGTACGTGCGCTTTCCTGCGTCGGGATTTTATTCTGACAATCTGCGCAACAGCCGTAATAAACTTTGCCGTCATATTTTACTTCCAGCTGTTTTTTACCCATATAGGCATTATTCACCATGCAAACTTCATCGTTGGGAACGAGGTCTCCAATTTTTGGCTGGTTATTAGTAACACCAGCATTTACCACTGCGGCATTTTTATCGGTTTCGGGACTATTACAGGAATAAAGGAATACGGCCAATACAGCCATTATACCAAAAGCCAAATTTTTCATGAAATTCAGATTTAAGATTAAGATTGGATTTGTTGAAGTGTCAGATAGAAATTGACCTTTAAAGATCAATTTATTAAAGTGTGACGTATGATCACAATATTATTTCCCGTACATGACAATTACGGATACAGGCAAAAAATAGGATGCCGACAAGAAACAAACTACATTGTACGACAATGCATAATTTTGGCTGTAAGAAGAGTATTTACCCTATTTTTGGCGGTTGCCAAATGGTGTGAAATCCATTGGAATAAAACGGATTAAGATAATAGAATTGCGATCTTTTGGAAGTAAAATCAAACTTATTTTGAGAATTTAGGAACTTATTGCTATCAGCGAGCACTGGATATTGAAAGGAACTGCAAGTATTTCCACTGCAGTTTCCGGAACAGTCACCGGTTGAGCATTGATGGGATTTAGGATGACAACATTCATCTTCACAGTCTCCGCTGGAACATTCCGGCTGTAGCTCAGCAAATGACTGTCTGAACTCTAATACAATCAAAGACTTTTCTACTTTATCAGCCTTACTATTTATAGCGCAACCGAATAAAAAATTAGGTACCAGAAATAAAACCAGTATAAAACAGAAAAACGGTATTTTAGAATTAATATGCATTTTTAAGTAATCCGTTACAAATATAGTTATTTTAACTCATAGACCGATCATTATTTGGCTATGTTATATGATAAAAATCATTTTTTTTAAGTTATCATGATAGATTTCTGTGTGTATAGTATGACATTTGGCTTTTCCAATATTTAGAATATTTTAATAAAAAAGTTGTTCTTACTAATTAGATGTTGGAGATTCCACTGCTGAAGTGTAAAAATCGATGGGTTGTCAATATTACATTTTGTAAACTTGACAAATTAAAAATTATCTATCTTCTACCTGCAAATTTCCTATTCTCAGTTTTGGATTCAGAATAATTAATGGCAACTACTCTATGTTTATCGTTTATGGCAGCGAAAAGAACATGCTTAAATAATTTTCTATTTTCCTCTTCCCTATCCTTCACATGATCAGTCTTGACATTCAATTTCAGCCGCGCTTTTTTCTCTTCTTTATATTGTTCAATTAAATTAGTTTCTATAAAGGGCAATTCTTCCAATTTCTCATCTATTTTGGATATATTCTCTGCGGTTGCTTGAGATTGTTTTTCTATTTCCGTAACATTCACGCCTTTCTCAGATAATTTTAAAATAGTATTATGGACTTCCACTTTGGCTAAATCTATACTTTTTTGGTACGATGTCAGTTGGGTTTCCCAATAATCTGCGTTTAAGTCGTCGCTATTTTTTGAATATTCTAAAATCCTTTCGTAAGCATTTTCCGCGTTATGAACTTCAGATTGTACTTTTGTAAAATCTTCGTATTTCCTTAAAACGAAAGCACTATCAGCAAGGAATTTATTTTTCTCACTCTCTAATTTTTTTTTCAGCAACTCTATTTCAATTTTTGCTCTTGTTTCGGGATTTGTGATGATTGAAGTTTTCAATTCTTGAGTGCTAATATCCGAGATGTCTAAAACATCTGCACCTCTTTTCATCGCTTCCAAATATCTCGCTTGTTTCGCCTGCAGTTTCTGCAACATGAAAACATCGATACTGTCATTGGTCAACATAAAATTGATTCGCATATTTTGATTTTTGTTTCCCTGTCTCCACGCTCTCCCTTCAACTTGGCGCAAAGAAGTAAAATTGTAGGGCAATGTTAATAAATACACATCGGTCGTGTTTTCCTGCAAATTCATCCCTTCCTGAATGGCTTCACTTCCTATTACTATTTTTATTTTTCCCAAATTGAAGTTATCCTGAATTGTTACTCGTTGCTTCTTTGGAGTACTTCCGGTGATAATTCCCACTTCTTCAGCATTGTAATTCAATTCTTTTATTAAATATTCTTTCAACTTTGGAAATTGCGCAACGGCTAATTCGGAATAAATTATCTGTCCAGAATCCGGAAGGTCATTTTTATTCTGCCGGATAAGATTCATGGTTTCTTTTAATTTTGGAGAGTTTTCTATAAACTCTTTTAAGGGTGGCTCCTCGCCTTCATAATAGATTGATAAATAGGGAGAAAAAGCAATTAATCTTGCGTTGAGAATATGCGTTAAAATTGCTCCTTTTTCCGTTTCATTAAAATTTTGATTCAATAATTCATATTGCTTTGTCATTAAATCATTCTGCTCAATTTTGTATTCTTTATTGATTTTATTCGGACGAATTAACTCCAAATTATCTTCTTCTCCTTTAATATCAATAAATTCTGAAAGCAATTGCTGGAATAACTGATTGTTTTTAAATCTTCGCACATTTGGTTTAAATTTAACATCACCTTTCGCATCAATCTCCATATCATTATCCGCTTCCATAAAAGTTTCGAAGAATGTGTTCACATTAAAATATCCGGAGTCTTCCAAACGTTTATTGGCAATTAATGATAATATGGAATAATATTCTAGAGGCTTATTCGTGAACGGCGTTGCGGAAAGTAGCGTTACATTTCTTCCGTTTTGTTTATCCTGAATATATTGCGCGGCCATCCATGTGTTGATCCCTAATTTAGAAGTCTGTTGATTTTGATTTCTAAAATCTGATGAAAACCTACGATCTTCGATTTTTACTTTTCCGACAATATGATTCGCGTTATGAACTTCATCGTAGGTCAAATGATCAAATCCAAAATCTTCCCAATCGTAGATTTTTCCGCGTTTCATCTTGCCTTTAATTTCTTTTTCTTTCTGGAGTTCAATCTGTAAATCCCTTTCCGTATTGGTCACGCTTTTTAGTTCATTAGCGGAAATGTAATTAAATTTTGACGAAAGCTTCTCTGTAATCTCCTGGGAAAAACCAATATTATTAAATCCTTCATAAGTAACAATCGAGATTTCACCGTCTTTATTATCAAATTTAGAAAGGTCATAATCTTTGCCCAGATTACCTAAAACATTGACTTTTGCATTTGGGATCGTTTCAAAAATTGTTTCCACCCACTGTTTTAAGATACTGTCATTAGGCACTACAATCAAGGGCTTTTTTGAATTTCCTCTGTGCATTGCTTCGTGTAAGGAAAGAATCCCCGATAAGGTTTTTCCAAAACCCACTTCATGCGCCAAAAGTCCTACACCTTTCGTCGTTTGCCGTCCGATACCGGATTTTTGGACTTCTGTTAATCGTAGCTCTATACCTTTAAAATTTTGATAGATTTTCGAAAATAGCGGAAATTTTGAATAATCCGGAACATGAATATGATTGTAATTTTTGTTGAACTCTTTAACGAATCGATCTCGCAAATCATCAGACAATTCCTCTCTGATAAATTTTGAAAACAAATCATTTGCGGCCGTTTTTCTTCTTTCCCGAATTAGAGCGTTTCGCTCTTTATCGCTTCCTGTTACGGTTTCGTTATCTACAAAACTTCTAACTTCCCACGAAGATGAGCCAGCAAAAGCCTCGCTCGGAAGATTGCTGACAAAATCTTTGAATTTTTCTGCAAGATTATATTCAACAATTACCGTTTCAGTCTCTCTTTTTTCATGATTATACTGCTCTTTTTCTATAGTTCCTAATTTAAATTGGTGTACAAATTCGTGATTTGGATTGATAGAAATTTCTTCCAATGTTTTTAGTTTGGGCAGTACATTTAATAAAAGTGCTTTCTGCTTTTCAAAATATTTCTTTTCCAATCCCAAAATTCCCCAATCTTCTTTAAAATCTTTTTCCAGTTGATCTAACTTCTCATAAATATTTCCTTCTGCATAATAAAAATCGTGAACATATTTTCCGTCTTGGTAGTTGGCGTAAGCAAAATGTCTGGAGTGATTATGAATCGTGCCGTCATAGGAAGTGGCTTTGAATGCTGCTATTTGTTCCTCAGTAATGTCCGAACTATTTTGCAATGATGCATCAACAATACGATCTTCTTTCGCAAATTGGTATTTCAAAACACCTTTCTTAATTAATGGTTGTGACTGAATTTCATATTCAGAATTTTTATTGTTTTGCGACTGAAGAACCTTATTTACTTTCTCTGACAGATCATTCAATTTTGCATTTGAAAAGTTCTCCGGTTTATCAGATATTTGACTTTTCAACCCTGCGAATTTTTCAATTTGTGTAAGGATTGAAGGGGATTTAAACTTTACAGTAACTAGTACCAACAGAACGTCCTCTAACTTTTTTAAAATCGCTTTTTTTAGCGTTTCATCTTCAGTTTTAGATCTTTTCCGGATATCTTCTTGAATTTCAGGAATTATATTCGTTAGCGGAACGCTCTTGTCAACATCACGTTCATTGATTTCTAAATCCTCGAAAAGATTGCCAATTCGTACCGTTTCTTTTCTATTTCGAAGATTACTAAGTAAAACGATTGCATCATCTAAATTGCCATGCACGTAAAACTCCAAACGTCCGAAGCGATTGGCTTTCTCTCTAATTTCCCCTAAGATATTTTGTGGATTTTTATCAAAATAATCAGAAATATTTTGATTGATAGATTGACTATTCTTTTTAAGAATTATAATATCCGTCCCGATTTGTGTTCCCGCAAAAGCACCACTTGGCAAACGGTAAGCACTTAACAATTCAGCATTATTTAATTTTTCGTGACGGTTCAACCAGCCGGAAGGAACAACCATTGCCAAAATCCCATCTTGTTTCAGAGAATCCAGACCACGTTTAATAAAATAGTCCTCATATTTTGAGATTTTACTTTCTTCACCTAACCCTTTATAAAAACCTCTGTGTTCTCCATAAGGTGGATTTCCAATGACCAAATCATATTTGTTGCTATAATCATTTGAACTCCTTTTGTTTCCATGATCATCAATAAATTCTGTTTCAAAAGATCGAAGATTGATTTCTGCTTCAGGATGAAAGATCTTTGCTATTTTCGCAGTGGTTGGATTTATTTCAAATCCTTTTACATCTGATTTGATGCCTAACCCAGCAGAAGCATTGATGAAATTACCTGTTCCAACACTAGGTTCCAAAACAGATATTTCCTTTTTATATTTGAATTGATCAGAAATCAGATTGCGAACTGCATCTACAATTTTACTATCTGTATAATATTCATCAAGAATTCCGCGTCCTTCTTTTGCAGTTCCACCGCTTTTAAACTGGTTACAAATATCTTTAAGATCATCGGTAATGATGACATTTTCCCTAATTATTATTTTGCCAGTTTCAGAAACAAAACAAGCCGCAGAAACTACTTCTGCGACTTGTTCATTGGTCAATTTTTGACCCTTATATTTTTCTATTAAGTTGTTTAATTCTATTAACTCCGCAGAAGTTCTTATTATTTTTCCGTCCAGGATAATTTCTCCGCTTCCATTTTCTGAAGCATTTTCTTGTTGTGCATTTCTAACGGATTTTGCGATTCTTCTTCCAGTGAGATTGATCCGTTTTGATTCTGGAGATCCATTTCCAGCATTTTGGCTGCCCAATTCTTGTCCGCTTGAGATATCTCTTTTTTGTTTGGATTCGAGAGTTTTGCTAAATTCTCCACTATTGTTTCCATTGATTTGGATTCTAAAGTTTTCATTTTCGACTGTATTTGGTTCTACTAAATTAACATTTTTATTTTGAAGTTCTAATTTATGCTGCAAATATTCATTCAAATCATTGTGTCTATTTTCTGAGATATTATATAAGGCGCGAATGTCTTTGACACTATTGCTAATGAACGAGTTTAAAATTTTTTTTGTCGCTTCGTTTCCGGCTTTGTCACCGTCCAGACAAAGAAACATTTTACCTTTGTAATCCGAATATTTATTTAAAAATTTGTCAAGATTTGTTATGGAATTAAGAGTGATGAGGGTTCTGTTATTTTTTTGATTATTTACTTTCAAAAGCTGCGCAAAGGATAACATATCTGTCATTCCTTCAAAAACGACCACCTCATTTTTTTCACCTATTATTTCTGAAATATTATTTTTCCCAACCTTCGACTTCATTAATGAATTTCGAATTTCAAACCCACCAGATATATTTTCGATTCCGATTCCAAAATAATTTTTACCTGCAATTTCGTAATGAATTTGCTTGGTGTGATCCACTAAAATTTGCTTTGATATACCGCGACCTTCAAAATAGGATATCAATTTTTCATTACTGGGTATTAGTGAATTTGTAATATGAAAAGTCGCTGACTTACTCTTAACTTTCAATAAATTTGTTTGTTCATTTCTAATACTATTATCGTACAGCATAAAATTTTGATTAAAGTTTTTAACAAATTCTAGGGCATTTCTCCAATCTACATTTTCGAATTCCATTACTGCTTTTATAATTTGACCACCTTCACCAGTTTTAAAATCATAATACCCATTGTCGGAAACAGAAAATTTATTATGGTCTGTTTTAAAATAATATTCTCTTCCGATTTTACGGTCGAAGTTCAACTCACCTCTTTTTTCAAGATGAAGAAAATAGTCAAGTATGGACAGACTTTTTGAAATAGTTTCAATTTCAGAATTAGAATAATAGAATGAATATTCATGCATTATTTTTTCTTTTTTACAAACTCATTAAATTCAAATATTTCTTTGGCTTCATCGTCCCAATTCTTTCTGGGTAACAATTGAAGTGTCACGAAAATATCTTTGTCTTTATTGTAAGAATCAATTCTTTCAAGTCTTCCTCCATAATCAATTTCGGCGTGTTTATAAATCGAATAAGGCAAAATGGTGTCGGTTGGATAAATGTAAAAGCGTGAAAAACTTTTTGCAGAATTAATTTCGAAGCGTTTATAATTTTTATTGAAAAGCACGGTGTCGCTAATGTTTTTTCGATGGAGGTAATTTGGAATCCACTCGTCAGAGAAAAGTGCACCTTCTTTCTTTTTAGAAACTAAAACTGACTTTTGATGTTTTGAAAGATCTGAAAGAATTTCACTGCCACTATTCTCAATTCCAACTTTAAAATAAATTGAATCCTTGATATAGTAAATTTTATCAGTTACCTCTGGAAAATTCAAATCCGGTATTAACTCTAACAGATAAGAATCAGAGTAATTCATTCTTGAGATGTGAAAATTCTGCACTTTATCCAATCCTTTTGAGGCATCTAAATAAACATTCGAGATAAGATCTATTCCTCCTTTATCAGGCCTAATTTCTTTTTTACACGAGTACGTTGTCAATAATAAAAATATTGCCAGTATTAACACTGATTCGCTCCGGAAAATGAATTTATTTCTACTAAAATTCCAATATTCTTGTACCATATTCTTTACTTTTAAAAGAGAAAAAACGGTTAATCATAGTCAATCAACCGTTTTTAAAATTTATTGATTGACGTTTTTATCTTTTAATACTCTGTTCCTTGACGTTACTTTTATCATGCTTATTGTCATTGTCCAGACCTTCTAAAGGCTTATTGGTATTAATTCGGTTCATATCCTGATCATAAATACTCAAGTTTTTGTATTGCGGATTAAGAACTGCTTTTCCTTCAACAACTTGGTCGTCGATTTCAAATTTAACTTTGACCACATTTCCTTTTTCCAGAGATTTGATCGTGCTTTCTCTGTACTCCGGCTTGTCGAAAATCAAATTAGATTTCTCTACAATTTGATTAGTATCCACTCCATAATTCTTGTAGAAATTTTGAAAATTATAATTCCCTTTTTCGGTTTTAGGTTCCACAAAGTTCAGTTTCACAAAAGCCGGTTCTAGTTGTTCCGTTTTGGGATTAGTAAATTCAATTTTTACAGCTCTCCCTTCTAATAAATTAATTGCTTCCTTCGCAGTAAATGTGTTCTCTCTGTTTACCGGGAAATTCTGTGATATTTCTTCCGATTTATCGTTATTCAAAACAGCCTTGTAGGAATTAAGAAAAACTCCTCCACTTTCTGTTTTATTAAATTTTAAAGTGAAATCCACCTCGTTACCCGCTGATGCTTTGTCTGAACTGGCTTTAATTTCAAATTGCTGTTCTGCCGAATTAAGTCCAGTTTCTAAATCCTTGTGAAGTTTCTCACCTTCACCAAAACCAAGGTATTTCATTTGATTTCTTAAATAATCTTCTTGATTAAATTCTTTTTGTGTTTCCATAATTTTTGATTTTTGATTGTGTTTATAATTAATAATATTTGAGTTTTCATTTACTTGATCATTCATTTCTTTTGGACTTTTCAATGCCCCACTATCAGCGAACGACTCATATAATTTCCGTCCATTTCCACTGTTGAATCGAATTGCATCTAAAATTTCAATCCCCGAAAAATGAAGTTTTTTATTGTAGGTATTAACTTGCTCTGGGGTTATATTATTTCCATATAAAATACACTTCGACCCACCGAACTTTGCAACCTTTCCAATGATAAAATCAAGTTGATTATCGGGAGGCATAATGAATTTCCCAACGATATTCAACTGATTGTTGAGCACCAACAATTCCGTCTTATCGGATATCCCAAATTTTTGAGAAGTAATAAATTTTGCGATATCTGTTGAACTCGTAATTTTAACGGGTTGATAATTTTCCACCAGAACCTGTTTACTGAAAGAATATGGCTGTATTTCTTTGAAAGATTCTGGATTAGATTTCATGTAAATATGAGCGGTTTCATTTTCGTCAAAAACGACATACTTTCCACTTCTCAAATTGATAATGACTCCACTATTGACCTTTATATTTGAATCTTCCAATGCCATCTTCAACTTTATAATGCAATCCACATCTGCTTTTGAAACTTTCAAATTTCCGCTTGGATGATTATGTACCAAAGTAATTGCTGAAGGGTTCGCTTCAAGGACATTTCCTATCAAAAGCCGGTTATCTACAAATGCCGCATCAAATGTTCCGGTGGAAATATGCTGAACAAAATATCCTTTATCTTTAAAATCATAAACTAAAAAGGCATGCTCTACAGCTTCATCCTCTAGGGCTTTAAATAACCAGGCAACATCATCAATACTACCAATTTTTTCATTTCCAAAAAGCTGAAGTGATTTGTTTTCAGCGAAACGTCTTTCTACTAATGCAAAATCGTCGGATTGCAAAGAATCTTGCGGTTCCCGTAGTAAATTGGATCCGGCACCAGTTTCATTGGGATTAAACAATTTAAAGGGTAATTTTTCACCTGACGATGTCTTTGCATACCTTGTTGTTTCATCTTCTTCAAAAGTAAAGTTTGAGTTTGCTGATATTTTCGTTTTTCCTTCTGCTGTAATCGATTCGATTTCTTTTTCATTTCGAGTTAATTTTGGATGGTATTTATCTTCGAGTTCTTTTCTAATTTCTTGGATCGGAATAACTGCATCGTAATCAATTAAATGTGACTTTTGTCCTTCATCTAATCTCACGACCAAAGATTCCCCCGTTTTAAAATAATTGAATCCCATTTTCATAAATTCCAGATTGGCAATCGCTTCATCAATATCAGAAAATTCCATTTTTTGAAAACCCGCAGATTCAATTTGTTCGTTGTACTTACCTATTTCTAATGTTATATTCATATTCAGTTTATAGTAATGGTGGGATTTTTAACTGATTATCGTCTGAAACCTCTTGATTTTTCAAAATTCTCATTTTGGTCAAGATTTTCCTCTTTGATCCGATTAGCATCTTGATATAAATCAGGATCATTTACATTAAGTTGAACCTCTGACTGTTCTTGTTTCGTAGAATTATTTTGATTTTGAGCAATTGAGTTGATGCTGCTGATTTCTTTTGATACAATATTCAAATCGTTGGTTATTTCTTTTGCTATCTCTGGAAACTGATCAATTTTATCCTGCAGAAAACTTTTCAGTTTTAGCAATTCTGTTGTATATCTGCTCATTTCAGATACCTCTTTTTTATCTTCTATAATCGCAGTCAGTTCCTGTGCATTTTTCACTAAATCAAACTCTACCACAATATTGGTTTTCTTGTCATATACAAAGGCTTTCTTTTCAAAATTTAATTGGTTGTCGCCTTTCGACAGATCCTTTATTTCTGAATATTCTATCCTTTCTTTACTTTTTGCCAAGATGGTAGCAATATTTTTATCCCTTTCCAGAAAAATCACGTTTAAACGGCTATTATTTTCAATAAGTTGAAATGTTGCCCTGTTCTTTTTATTATCGACTACAATGCTGTAACCTTGCAGAAATTTCTGGATATCCTGAGCAGATAGTTTTTTTGAATAAGAATTGTCAGGTTCTACAATTCCATATTTTTTTAATTCGTCTGTGGGTAAATTGTTAGTTTCCATAGTGTGTTGCTATTAAATTATTTGCTTTTATGAGATCATTTAAAAAATGAATTGGGTTGATGTAGTTTCCATTTTCACTTACAGAAAAATGGAGATGTGGACCAGTTGAATTTCCCGAATTACCACTTTTCGCAATTATAAATCCTGCCTTTACAAATTCGCCTACTCTATAATAGATTTCAGATAAATGCAGGTAGGAGGTGACAAATGAATCAGAATGTTTTATTTTTAAAAAATTCCCTCCACCTTTTGAATCCCATCCTGAACCAGTTACCACGCCGTCCATTACCGAATACACCTTTTCGTAATATGCTTTCAGATCTGCGCCGTTGTGCATTTTCTCCATTCCAAAAACTGGATGAGTTCGGGATCCAAAAGGAGAAGTAACTGCTATTCCTTTTTTTAGAGGCATATGAATCTTGGATGTAAAGCTTACTTCTCTGTCATCTATAAAACTGAAAGTTTTCAGAGATTTAAAATTTTCTTTCAGTGATGCGTTTGCTTTCAAAATGAGAATCAATGAATCTTCAATCCTTTTAAAATCAAAATCTTTATTATTTATTTTTGGAGAATTATTTTTCATTATTGCAGATTTCAGAGAATCAATTTCTCTTTTCAGTTCTGCTTTTGAAGTGGAACTAAATCGTTTTACTCCTCTGCGTTTCTTCACAGTTTGATCTTCTTTCTGATTTTCAACTTTTTGTTTATTTATGTTCAAAGGTGCAATGGACTCTTTTTCAATTGGCGTTCGTGTTAAAGTATTAAATTGTGCATTCATCAGTTGACCACAAAAAATGCCTAATAGCAGAATTGTCATTTTTATATTTCCAATCATGATCTTAATCTTTAGCAGTTTCATTTACAATTAATTCTACTTCTTTATTTATTTTCCGAAAGTTGGTCATTAGTACTTCTTCCTTTCTGTTATTTCCTTTTTTATCAAGGAATGAGTAATAATCAGGCATCGCCACATAATGATCTTCTTCCTTTTTAATGGTTTTCATATCAAGGTTGATCTTGCCACTTATAGCTGATGTTTTGTATTCGTCCGTATTATTTTCTTCGCCTTGAGCAATCATTCCCACCATTTCTCCGGTTTTAAGTGCTGCTATTTTACCTGCAGGAATCATAAAATCCATTTTTTCATTGATACTTGTAGAAGTGCCAGTTTGAGATATGGACTGCGAGTAAGATTTCTGCTTAATCTTTCCAAACATCTTCTCCATCCAATCCAATGTATTTTTGTCTCTGGCAGATCCTGAAATAATATTTCCAACAATCGCAGAAATAGTATCTGCAACCTCCTTTTTGTAAAACTGCCGCAGTTGCGGGATTTCCTGTAATCCCAATAACACCGCAATTTTATTGCTTCTGGCTGTGGCAACTACATTATCGATTTTGTGAATGTAGATTGTAGGAAATTCGTCTGCGATAATACCACCCGGCAAATTATGTTTGGAATTTATCAGCCGTAATGTTCTGTTCAAAATTGAAGAATATAGCGCAGAATTAATGTCCTGCGTTCCAGGATCAGAAGCCAAAATAATAATGGAAGGATTATCTTTATCTGTAATTTTCAATTCCACTTCATCACCTGAAAAAACCCAAAAACTTTCTTTAGTCGCTAATCTGGATAGAAATATCTTTAAGGTTCCAACCTGTCCTTCTAACTGATCAAATGCTTTATTATCGTAGGCTGTTTTAAATGGGGAGAGCAAGGAATATATTTCTTCGTTTGAAAAAAGGGTATCAAAAATATCTTTATAACTCCTGTTCATAAAAGACAGGATATGAGGTAAATCTGAATATTTCCCATCTTCAAACCGTGCAAAGAAGTAAATACAGGAGGAGAGAAAATTGATGGCAGATTGAGTGAAAAATGCTTCCGACCCACCACCAGAACTCGACCCCCCTTTTTGCAGAGAAGAAACCATCGATTCTGCCATTTCCTGCGCTTCTGCTAATGTTTGTATGTATTCTTTTTTAAATGGATTTATCCTCTTTGATTTTTCCACTTCATTTAAATTAATGACATGGAATTCATGATGATATTCCGGATCTCTATTCTTCTTCAATAAATAATGATAGTAGGCGATCTTGGCTAAATCTGGGAACTTAAAATCATAAATACAGAGGCAAAAACCTTTATCAATCATCTGGCGAATGGCGGGATTAATAACCCCAAACGATTTCCCCGAGCCTGGTGTTCCAATGACCATCGTTCCCCTAAACGGGTTTATATTGATCCATCCTTTATTGGTCTTTTTATTGAATCTAAACAAATAGGGAATATTCACAGACGTGTCCGTTTTTACCAATTCTTGATTTTGCGCAAAACTTTCTTCTTCAATATTCCATCGATCCTTGCCTATTTTCTGCTGCATTAATTTTGAAATATTATCTGCACCAACCTGCGCCACTAATGCTCCTAAAAAAGATAAAAGCATATAAATAATTTGATAAAAACTCAAAGGCGGAATTATCTTAGGTAATACATTATCCCCTGCTTCTGAAATAATTAACAGCGAACTAAACATCAAGGCTAAACCAACTATAATTGGCAGAATAATTTGTTTCCCAATATGGAGATCAATTTTTTTCTTGGCTCTCGTTCCTATCGCGACCAGTCCTATTAAAATTATTGTGCAAATCTTTGCATTCAGAGGTGGGTAAAATAGACCCATCTTAGAAAATTTTGTGAGGAGATCAGTGACAAATGGAATCTTTGCAGAAATAAAAAATAATGAAGCACAGTCCAGTAAAACGATGAAGTAAACCATCTTTTGAAAAAAACTGTATATCTTTATTTGGTTTTGTTGCTCTTGCATTTTTCTTTCCTTTAAAAAGTATCAGCGTTTAAGATATCGGAATACTTAACAGCCATTTCTATGGTTCTGCCTGACAATTGTTCTTCTAGGAGACGAATTTTCATTACTTTACTGTTGGGATAAGTGAACTTTTTGAAAACATAAATATTCCGATAGCTTTTACTGAATTGTTTCTGATTATACAATTGATACACAGGATTTAATGCAATACTTTGATTGTTTGTTGCCTTGTAAATCTTTTTATCTTCTACTGAAAATTTTAATCCGTCGATATCATATCCTAAATTGGAAGAATTGAAGAAGGTCATATCTAAAAATATATAATCATTCACGATATAAACATTATTGATCTGCATCTTCAGTTTCAAACTTTTTACTATGTGAATTGGTTTGTTTACTGGTTTTTTTCGCAGAATATCGAGTGAAAATTTTTGTAGTTCAGTATTTGAGAAAGCCATTTTGGGATATTCTAAAGGTTGCATATCTTCCGGTTGGATTTGAATGTTCGTCACAGCATTTCTTTTAAAATCTAAATAATTTACTTTATACTGCGCCATATAAGATTGACAAACAATAGTAATAACACCCAAATCATTGAGATCGATATTTTTTTTGCTTGCAATTGAATCTGAATCTGACACCTCAGTTATTTTAATTCTTGCAATATTGTCTGCCGGTAAATCACCAGTTAAATTATTAGTAGATAAATCCACAAATTGGATCG
The DNA here is from genome assembly GCF_030815285.1 of Chryseobacterium sp. MDT2-18. Lineage (NCBI taxonomy): Bacteria > Pseudomonadati > Bacteroidota > Flavobacteriia > Flavobacteriales > Weeksellaceae > Chryseobacterium > Chryseobacterium sp. MDT2-18. The sequence goes on from NZ_JAUSWQ010000007.1 coordinate 117,529, forward strand.
GTTCCGGCGAAATAATATGAAGACTCACTCCCTTTGAAATTTCCAAATTGGTAAGATCTGTGACTCTTTTTTCCGGTGTTTCTGTTTGGGCAAAAGTTGATGCTGACGAAAAAAGAAATATTCCGCAAATCATGTTCTTTATTGAATTTTTAATCATCATTATTTTTTTTAAGTTCTTTGTCGTTAATAAGATATAGATAAGAGTTGTATTTCAGTTTCGCTTTATTTTGCCGTATCATGTTCGCAATCGTTTTAGAAGTGGAACTGAACAAACTGGAAAAAAGACTTGTGAAAAAACTTTCTCCTCCACTATCCATTTGAGTTCCTTGGACAGAATTACTACTCATTTCACGGAGCATTTCCCGAAAGTCACTTTGCGGGATATAGAGTCCCTGCATTCCGTCCATATCAAAAACAGAAAGATTGACTGGCAAGATGTTTCCATCTTTTAGAATGGAGACTACATTTAGGTTGACACGCTGTAACGAGAATCCTGAAATCTGACCATAAAGAATGGTTCCCTTATTTATTTTATACTTTCCAACGTTAATGTCTTCAAGTAATCTGAATCGAATTCTGCTTCCCAAGTAACCTTTATTGTTCTCATCTATCACCGCTTTAATAAAACTATCACCGTTTTTCTTTGCGATTGAATTGAAACTTGGATTGAGTGTGGATTTATCTACGCGAAGTGTGGAATTTAGAAAAGCAGCCATTTTTTCTTTGTTCTTTTTTAATTTATTCTCTGCTGCAAGAGCCGATTGATATTCGGGATCTTTTGCTTTTTCTAGAGAATCAATCATCAACATTTGCCTTTTCAACATTTTTACCGGATCACCTTCCACTTCATTTCTTGGTGTTCCGAAACTATTTTGATGAGCAGAATTCGTATTCAAATTTGATCTACTTCCATTGCTTTCATTATTAAGCATCCTAATCATTTCTGCTGAACGTTGAAAATCTTTATCATCCGTATTTCTTTGAGATTTTTGTTTGTAGTAAGATTCATTTCCTGCATTACCATTTGCTCGGCTATTCAGACTTCGTACAATTTTTAGAGAATCTATATACCGCTTCTGGTCATCATCAAGATTATCATCATAATTCTGCAAACTGTCTTCGTCTTTATCAATGCCATCAAGCATGGAACGTCCGTCTCCTTTTTGAAATAAATCGTCGTAAGCGGCATTTTTAGAAAGAATAGAATCCTGCGTTTCACCCAAATTTAGAGACAGATCTTGCGATACCTCTTCTGGTTGTTTCCCTTTATCCATATATTTTGTAGTCTGAAATCCGAGAAATAAAATAACCGGCAAAAGTATCAGAGGGAAAATATATTTAGGTTGTGTAAAATTAATTTTCTTAAAATCCATTTTTTAAAGTTTGATATTGGTTGAACAAATATTCTATTCGAAGGCTGTCATTTTTTGACAATGGACCATTTTCTCTTTTCTTCTTTAATGACTGAAGTTCCTTTACAATCACATTCATTTTTTGGTCGCTTTTATCCATGTCAACTTTTACCTGATCACTTTCAGAAAACATGGTCGGAATCCTGTTAACGCTAGAAAGTTTGGGAGTAAAGAAATAATATTGAATGAAGATCAACCCAAAAGAAATCACCAAAACAACCATCACATACCGATAGACTTTCTTCGGATTTTTATAAATCCAGTCCTTCAGTCGAAGTAGATTTTCTTTAATTGAATTATATTTTACGGTAAACATTAGTAATTTGATTTTGCTTTGTTGGATAATTCACTATTATCTAAAATCCTCCAGTTTCTTAATAATACACCATGCGGATTATTAGGACTTCTGATCATATCTTCAAAATTTCCTTCCGTAATTAATTTTCTAATTATTAAAGTGTTTTTTCTATTGATCATTTGAGTGCCGTAGTAGATAAATTTTTTGTTGGGTAAATCCATTTTTATCGAATCATTGCGAACCGTAACAAGAGAATTTCCCGAGATGATCTGATTATAAAAACCTTTCTCTCTCAAATTGGTATATTCTTTTTTACCGCTGTCATCAATGAGATAAAGTGACTTTTCAACATTTTCTTTTATGTATCTGTCGTCTGGTGCAAGCGTGAAAAATAATCGATGAAACAATTCAATTTGAGACTTGTACTCAACAGGTCTGTTTAAAAGTTCATCCGTCTGTTTTACTAAAATCGGTACACCATTATCAATTACATAAAGTGATTTTCTGGAATCCTGGACTAGTTTATAGGCGAAAACAAATCCAACAATTACGATCAAAACAGCAAATAGAATTGATGCAATCGATACCGTTTTATTGATTTTTATTTTTTGTTCTATATTTTTTACAAGCATTTTAAAGTGATTTCTGATTAGATAATAAGTTTGAAAAATTTGGTTTTAATCCTATTTTTTATTCATTTTATTTACTGATTTTGCAATTTCTCTCGCAGCCGTTATGGCACCTGCTGCGCCACCGGCGGCCGCTGCCGATGCTGCTCTTCCAACGCTTGCAACCGTTCCTCCTGCTGCTTTACCTTTGCTCATAATTCCAGCACCGCCTGCGGAAACAATTGAATCAGCGATTGACGGAACCATAAGAATTCCAATACCGGTTATGATGTAAGCAACACAAGGAAAAAGCGCCGTGTACATCATTCCGCTGTTTTGTACATAAACCCGAAGCGTGTTCATATCTGCAACACCCGCTGAATCAATAATAAGTGCGTATCGATCTAGTTCCATTTGATAACCCGACATGATGAGTTGTTGACCAATATTAATGATCGTGTAAGTGATGAAACTGTAGAGATTTATATTGATGAATTTGGTGACCCAATTACTAAATGAATTTTCGAATCCCGGAATAAGTGACATTCCAATCGCAATGGGACCCAAAACCAACAAAACATAACTCCATATTTTTTGAATAAAGAAAATAAGGTAAGTACAAACCCGAAGTATTGTTAAAGACACCGCTTCTATAATTTCAGATAGGGTTTTCTGGATTTTAAATTCCATTTTCATGTACCACTCTTTCGCAGGTGCAAGTAATTTGTCCACATCAATATCGAACCAACTGTCGTCTGCTTTTTTCTCCAGTTTATCTAAAGTTTCCTGTTTTGCTTCTTCCTCTGCCTGCGTTTTGATTAATACTTCTAATATTTGATTTTGCTTTTTAAACCGCTCTACGCGTAAATCATTTGCATCTTTCTCAATATCTTGAAAAAGCGCAATTCCTGGTTCTGCAAGTGATTGTAGTGGGTATTGAATCATGCTTGTGAAAGCACCCCAATACATTAATATAAAAGCAATAATTGTCGGACGAATCATTGGCGTGACCTCCCATGGTCTTGCTCCTTCCTGCATTTGCCAACCGAGATAACCCATATAACACAATGCTCCAAAACCACCGATTGCTTGTCCTAACATTACAGCACCCGCAGATTGTGCAGCCATTGTAGTATCTAATTTTGTGAAGGCTTCCATAAACCATTTTTCAAATGCGCCGTCTCCTTTTAAAAATTGTAGTAGTTTGTTGTAACTTTCAGTATCACCTGTTTGTCCAAACACCACTGTCGGCAAAAGAAATAAGACAATACAGAAAATTAGAGTTAAGTGTTTTTTCATGATTTAAAATTTATTATGGTATTCAATCATTATTTTTTGCGCGATTTGTACATCTACAGAATTCCAGTCGGTTCCTAATTTCGTTTTTGACATTGTCAGCAATTTTTTATAGTCGAGAAATAAATTATTTTTTTGATCAAAAGCCCTTAACTGATTTTTAAAATTTCTCCAACCGATTAGGGTTTCATGGTACATCAGAAATCGTTTTCCGCGGGGCATGTCCATCGTACGTGAATTTTTGTATTGATCTTTAAGTAGTGCTAATTGTTTTTCAAGGTGCGCAATACCACCGTTTGCCAACATATTCTGATAAGTTTTATCATCCTTTAATTGCCATTGAATATAATTTTGAGGTTTCTCTGCAAAGTCATTTAAAGGTTTGAGCATTTTTTTATAATAGAGCAACCATAGTGGATCTGCTGCTACAGTTGCTGAAGTCCAGTGTGCTAAATCCTGCACATTTCTAGTATACAGAGTATCTACTTGTATTTTAATTTTTTCCGCTTCTTTTCTTTGTAATTCCAATTCGACAAGTCTTTGAACTTCAAGACCGGTTGATTTTAATGGACGGATATCTGCTCCGTCTTTATAATCTCTATTTCTCGCTGGAGCGAGCCAACCCCAAACAGTCGCATAAGCGAAATTGGTTTGAACCCCTAAAAAATATTTTGGATAGGGTCGGAAATCTCCCCAAGATTCAAACACCATTCTCTTATTGTGCGCAACAATTGAAGGATCGTTCAGTTTTTTCACTTGTCCAAAGACACCAACCGTAGTGCAGGAAAAAAGTGCTAATAGAAATGTTTTTATAAATTTTTTTTTCATCATTGTGTTTAAATTTTATTTGAAATGATCTGCATCATTTAGTCTAGTGATAGAATAAATTTGTACTTTTCGATAATTCCCTTCACAATCATTCTATCTAAATTGACATACGTATTAATGGTTGGGATCTGATAGATAAAAGGAATTTTCTTAGCGTTTTTCAGTCTAATTTTTATGCAGATTAAATACCCATTAATCATTTGTGCCTTAGTCGATAGGTTTTGAATCAATATTTGTCTGTCATAAGGATCGATTAAAAAATCATTTTCTTCATGCAGAATATCATTCGTTAGTTCTGATTGCATTTTCAAAAGCTCCTGCGCTGCACCGATGTAAAATCTATTCAATAAAATGGCATATTCAGGATATTGTGTAGTGAGAGACAAGACATCATTTGCATTGACGCCGATTTGGCCAAAGGTTTTTGACAAATAATACAATTGCTTTCCCTGCCTTATTGCAGCATTTACATTGGTGAGTTTGTCATAAATGAAATTTTGAATGGCAACGATTTGTGCTAACTTTTGATTGATTTCATCATACGTTTTCTTCTGTTTTTCATAGGAGTTTAAATAAGATTCATTGCTCGCCAAACGCACTGCTTGGTTTTTGGTTAATTGAATTAGTAGTTTATCATTATAGACAACAGTTTGAGCGTTCAACTTTAAAAAAGCAATGGAAACGATTATGGAAAAGAGTAATATGTTTTTCATAAAATCAAGTTAAAAATGACTGATGATCTGTTCTACAATCTGTTTGTCTTTATTGATATAATTAAGAATCACAAATTTTGTCCATTCCACTTTTCGCTTTATATCTCGAACTTTCATTAACATGAAAAGAGAATCTCTTCTCAAGTTTGTCACTTCTCCCAATGCGTATTCCAATAATAATTTTCTTTCTGCTTTCTCCATTTGGTTTATAGCGCCGTAAGAAATCACGATACCTGAAAGTAATCTCACAACCATTTGCATATCATCTACAAACTTGATTTGGGCAGGTAATACCACAACCAAAGAATAAGGAGCAGTTTCGATTTCAGTAATAATTTTCGTTTGAATATCTTGTATTTTCTGACTTTCCAAAAAAATGGCATAACCTGTAGGAATGGCTTGCATGGCAAAATCCACCAGTCGTAATCTCTCCTGAATTTTGGTCGTGGTTTCTTTAAATTTTTCCCACTGCTTTTTGTTTACTACTTCAGTGGTCAAATTAATATCCTGTCGATTTTTCATCGTTTTTTGTCGGTCGTTCTCTTCCATGGTATGACGGATCTCTTGATTCATCATTGGAAACGACACATTCTCTTTTTGCCAGGGTGGAGCTGTATTTCCGCCGGAAGAAGTTAAAACCACATAAACTGCAGGTAAAATAATTGAAAGGACCAATCTCTTTTTCATGGCTTACTTTTTACGTTTAAAATCTATTCTTATACGTCCACATGATATTTTCAACAATACTTCTGTCTGTATTGATGTAGCCTTGAAAAGGATTGATTGATTGAAACCAACCCAATCTGATTGCCCGCTCAATATTTAGTTTTGTGGCAAGCAACCAGATTTTGAGCATCGTAACATTTTGTGAAACTGAAAAAAGCAGTTTGTATCGGTCACCGGCTGTCGCAAGATTTAACTCTCCAGGCTTTAATAAGTCGGTAACATCAGTCGACAGTTTTATAACTTGTTCATAAGCTTTCTGCGTTGCTTTCACACCGAAAACTGAATATTGAGGTTTATTGCTTGTCAACGTTAAAATGTCGTTTGAATATTGTAAGCATCGGTCTAACTCATTATAAATACTCACAACCTGTACTCCATTTTTTAAAGTCCCGGATACTTCATTCAAACCTTTTAATACTTTATTTTGAATGTTATTGGCAACAGTCATTTGAGTACTGACCCACGTTTGAGCCTGCTGTAATTTGGTCTGTTGCTCAATCGTTTTTTCCTGTTGATTTTCTAAATTATCAGAATATAATTTAAGAGCGAGTGTGGTCGTTACATCGATATAGGTATTTTGCGCAAAGGCAGAACTCCCGACCAATAAGAATATAGAGACACTAAACTTTTTCATATTCAAATTTTTTAGATTGAAGGAGATCTTTGAAATTCATTTGTCTATCAAGTAGTTCTTGACCGATTATTTTCAGAATGTTTTGTTGATTGTTTTGTTCTTTTACATGATTGTAGTAATCAAATACATCCTGATCCAACGGTTGTTGATAAAGATTAACCAAGTCAATCATATTTTCCATCTTATCATTGAGCGTTATAAAATCTTTTACAAATAATTGAAGCGCTTCATCATAATTATTACAATGGTCTGCGTAATATTCAATGGCAATTTTTTCGGGTTTTTCTGTGGTGTAGGTTAGATATTGTTCGAGTGAAACTTCATTTCCATAAACTTCTCCCTTGGATCCGCGCTTGATATAAAATTCTTTGAATCTGCTTCTTCCGAATTTATTGTTCAAATTATTAATGGTAAAAATCTTATTCTGTTCCACTTTATTTAAAGAAAGCAGCGAAGCAATTTTATCAAAATTATCCTTGAATTTTGTTTGATCCAGTAGAATGAATGTGTCAGAATTATTAATGATAGAATCTTTTACCACAGTGTTTCCAATGATATCATCCAACTCCTGGGTAACAACAACGGCTTCTCCCCAAAACTTTCTTACCGTTTTGTACAGATATAAAATATATCCACCCATTAATTTAGAAGCAATTGCTTTCCACGCTTCTTCAATAATTAATGCTTTTCTTCTATCTTTTCGCAAGCGCATTTTTTGGATAAAAGTGTCCATTATGATGAGCGTAACGATTGGAAATAATTTGGGATTGTCTTTTACATTATCAATTTCAAAGACGATAAATGGCTCATCAAACAAAGTATTGTCTGCATTTTCATTTAAGGTAGTTCCGTATCTTCCTCCTTTGTAAAAATCCTTTAGAACGAAAAGATATGTGCGCAGCTTAAATTCAGTTTCATCTATTTTGTGCTTTTTATTATTTAAATAAATTGGTAAGAATTGATCGCAATATTCATAGAAACTATTGAAGGATAATTCCAAAACAGATAGTTTCTCCTCCAATTCTATGATTTTTTTTATCAAAGCATTTCTAATCGCATAGTGCCACTCATCACTATTTTCAGGGCGTTTAATAATGGATTTTGTCTTAGTGATAATAAGTTGAGTTTCGTCATAGATCTTTCTTCGCTCTTCATCATTCAAAGTTTCATACGCTTCAAAGACTTTAAAAAATTTTGACGAATCATAATCAGGATTATTAGCGTTTTTATCTGGATGATACAACTGAATTAATTTCCGTCCTTTCTCTCGAATGTCTTTCGGACTTGCATCAAACATAATTTCCAAAATATCGTAATAGGTTTGATTTTCCTTTAAATCCTGTTCGTATTCTGCAACAATATCCTCTTCATGAATATTATATTTTCGCAGGTATTGAAATAATTCTTCTGAAGTTTTATTTTCAAACCAATCAGTTCCTCCATTAAAAAACTGGTGGTAATAAGACATCAAAACATTATCTAAAATGGATTTTTGTGTAGAACTCATCGTGGAATCTGCACCCTGCCAAATCAGGAAAATTAGATTGGTTAAGAATTCTATTTTTTCAATATTGAATTCATCCTTATCCATTAGAAATGGATTCATTGTAATTGGCTTTTCTTCCGTGTATTGAATATACCTTCCACCTTTATACGCGCAAAGTCCGGAATAAGAGTCTCCCGTATCAACAATGATTACATCATAATTGTAAGTGAGGTATTGCTCCACGATATTATTCATCAGGAAAGATTTACCAGAACCGGACGGACCAAGTACAAACTTATTTCTGTTATTTATTCTGCCGGTTTTCATTGGTAAATCTGAAGGATCTATTTTTAATGGGACGCCTTGTCTTTCAGTAAATCGTAGATAGAAATTAGAATCTTCGTTCACGGGGTAACTTTCTTTAAAAAAAAAACAAAGCGCTGCTTCGCTAGTCGTTGTAAAAAGATCATAAGATTTTAATTCCACTGCATTTCCTGGAATACAACAGCGAAAAAGTTCTAATTGATTATAGGAATTTTGCGAAACAATAATTCCTTTCATGAACAGTTTATTCTCAATCAAGGATTGGGTTTCTTCCATTTTTTCCAAAGAATCTGTGGAATAGGATATTGAAAAATGAGCGTCTACAATAAGTTGACCGTCCATTGCAATACTGTGTAACAGTTCATCTATTTCCTCTGCAACAATGGCATTCGACGGAGAATTATTGGCTACACCTTCGTGTTTTTTCTTCTTTTTTTCTAATTCCCGTTGTTTCGGAGCTTGCTGTGGAATAGAAGTAATTTGATTATAAACAATGGTTTTATAATCTTCCAATTCATTGATAAAAGAAAAATTATCTACCGCAGTTTCCGATGCAGAACCATTTCCACCTAAATAAGAATAGGTCTCAATTTCAGAAGGCAATTCAATTTTCTCAACATCCACAAAACTGATTGTTTTTACGAACTGAGTTCCAATAATTAAATGATCGCTGCCAGCTTTTATATTATTAAATGATGGTGTTTTTGAAAAGTTCATCGTAAGAACACCGTTGATATAATAATCGAAATCTTTCTCTTTCAGAAATTGCGGATCACATTCGTGCTGAGACAGCAGCATAAAAATCTTCAGACATTTATCACGCAGAACTTTATAAGCTTTTGCCGAATATTTGTAGGTATTTTTCTTGTTGTTCTGATCTACAATATCAGTAAAAAGCAAAAGCGTGTCAATTGTTTTAAATAATCTTCCGTCAAAATGTTTAGAATATTTATCTTGTAAAAATTCTGTGGATTTTTCTGCAACATACTTTTGTTTGCTGAAAATATCAATTTTCTGTACGATATGATTTTCCCCAATGATTGCAACAACCTGGTTTAAAATGGTATGAAATTGAAGATAAGAATCAGGATCCGCAGAATACTGTTCCACATTGTTTTTGATCTGAATTCCAATTATTGGATTTCCAAACTGTCCAATAAGCGCATCAAATTTCCATTTGTTGTCTTTCCCGTAATCATAGCCGATAAAAGGAATCTCAAATGTCTTTTTCTTTAGTTTCATACGTAGATATTTATTATTTTTAAAGGTCATATGTTATCGCCTTAATCGGAGTTTGTATTCAGATTTGATATGGGCGATTTCATATTCTACTTTTTTGCTAAAAGTTTTACATTTTTGAATTTGATAGGCATGATGTGTAATTCTTCTTCGTTTTTTGTTTTGTTATAAAGCCCTTTAGAATCCTGTGTTTTATAACTCAGAAAAATACCCGTTCCTCCAATTGCTCCTCCGATGAGCATTCCAAAAATCCCGAATAATGAAGATAGAATTGCGATGGTGACCAGTCCGCCGACGGCTGAACCCATTGCGTAGTAGATGTACTTGTCTTTCAGACCGAAAAATATAAGGGGTTTTTTAAGCCCCTTATAAAGAAAGTACCCCACTAGAATATTGCCGCAATGAAAGTTGGAACTAACAGTAGGAAAATACACGCGCCACCCCAACCAACAATCTCTTTGTTGATGTCCTGGTCACCGTTCGTCCATTTGTTATAAATTCTGATTCCACCAACCGTTCCTACAATAGCACCAATAGCATAAATCAGTAATCCAAGATCATTGATATATCCTGAAATTGTAGTTGCGGCTGCACCCAATGCAGCACTTCCACCAGATTGCGCAAACGTAGTACTCAAGGAAAAGAGTACTACAAACGCAGTCAAACTTCTTTTCATCATTTTGTGTTTTTTCAAATTTTGATTCATCTTTTTTTAAATATTTAAGGTTTAATTTTGTGTTTTTAAATTCCTACTGCCTGATAGACTTTATGACCGTTTGCATTCGAAATCATTTGCACCGTAGTTTCTGCATCATTCAACATTTGGTACCACTTCTCTTTGTTAATTTTGCGAAGAATCTTGTTTGTGTCTTCAGTATTTACTTGATCCACAAATTCTGGCTCATTATTTTCTGCAGCAGTTACATCATTAGTAACATTGTGCACAACTCCGCTTTCTACAGCATCTAAATCAAAAGAATCTATATTTTGCTCCGATTCAAATCTTCGTCTCCAAACTTCTATATCTTCTCTTTCTTCCGAAATTTCAATGTCAACTGGAAACTCTTTTTTGTTAAATGATTTCGGCGTATTCAGATTTTCTACATCTTCTATTCTGACGGTTGTTACTGCATCTCTATTTTGCTCTTCAAATTCTACCAGCGAAAAGACATCAATTTCCTCGGTAACTAAAGTAGATTCCTTTTTCACGAATAGATCGTACACGATATTTCCGATATAGTAGAGGAAGTAAAGCGCGATAAGGATGATTAAGAATTTTGTCATATTCAAAAATTTTTCTAATGATTGATAGTGAATTATTGGATTAAATATCGGTATCCAGGGTTTCATTGATATAGGTAATTAGTTCATTAAATGAATTTCTAACCGCATATTTCTGTTCATAGTTCAGTTGTCTGGTATTAATGGTTTGCAGACAGTTTCTCTTAAACACTGGACTTTTGATGAGTTTTCCGTATTTATTGATTTCAGCATCCATTCCTTCCTGATTTAAATATTTATAACCTTTGTCATATTTTGATCGAATGAAAACCCGTTCTGCCTGACTTTCCAGCATTCCTAAAAAATTTACAAACACCAATGTTGATTTTGCAGAAACATCTGAATACTCAAATGGAATGATGATAAAATCACTATAAATCAATAGATCACTGTATTTTGCATCGAGCGTTCCGGCGAGATCAAAAAGGTTGACATCATCATTATCTTTTAAATCCAATATCGTTTCGAAATCTGAAAAAGGCTGCTCTACTACATCGCCTATAATTTCAACATCATATAACTTGGGCAGATCCAATAATTCATCCTCTTTCCATTTCTGGTAAAATGACTTTTGATAATCAAAATCGAAAACATTTATTTTCCTTTTAGAGATTGTCGAAACGTAATTTGCAAAAGTGATTGCAAGGGTCGTTTTTCCGGTACCTCCTTTTTGAGTTGCAAAAGTGATTATCATTGGTAGTTTTTTTTATTTCCGTTTTCTTCTTTTCCTGTTGAGTTCGTTTTCACTAGGATCTTTTGCGGTTCCAGAAATCTTCATTATTTCAAATAGCATTTCATCTACTGCTTTCATCACTTCTCCTCTGGAATTTTTTTCGGATTGTGATCCTGATTTCTCACCACTTCCCATTTCTGAATTTAAAAATCCTCGATATTCTTTCTCTCCTATCAAACTCTGCAGTTCACCAACAAAATGGTGTTTTGTGCTAATAGCATAGATTTGTCTACTTACACTTTTTATAATCGAAACGCTATCTTCATCATTCTTTTTGTCTGTATTATTTCTTAAATGATCTCTAACTTCGCTCTGGATTTCTCTATAAGTTTCAAGATCTTTCTTAACTCTGTTTTCAAAAAGCATAAAATCGTGCAGCTTCGCTTCCAGATTATTTTTATTAAAAATTTCCAATAAAATCAATTTTGATTCTTTATTAGGAATAGTAAAATCTTTCAATACTTCGAAAAAACGCTTATCAACTTTCTCTTCGGTAAACTCAAATAGTTCACTCATTTTTAATATCTCGCTTCCTTTATAGACTTTCCGGGATCTATGATCGATCAACGAATATCCAAATGGCTGATGATTATCCTTATGATGAAACACGAGGTCTATTCCAAATAATTGTCTCAGTTTCTGCTGCAGTTCACTTTCAAATTCTAACTTTATTTTGAGTTCATTTTCTCCCAATTTATTTTTTGTTGCAGGTAATACTGATATTTGTTTTCTCCTGTCTTCAACCTTAAACACCTTGTTTGAATGAATATCTTTATACTTCAATAAGATTGCTTTTATCTGATTTTTCCTGCTGTCATTCTTATTCTTCCCAAAGTTTATATTGTTGATATTAATCGTCTTTCTTGTCACTCCGTTCTTTAGGACATCAAAGGCATTATCATCCAGTTTGTTTTTAATCAAAATAAAATCACTTCTTTCAAGCAGAGTTTCCAGTTGGTTGATCGTGCTGATTTTATAATTCAATAATTTTTCAAGTTCTTCATCGCGTTTAAGATCGTACAGTTTTTCAAGTGTTCTATTTAACGCTTCTTGTGATTTTAGTTTTTCGAAACTATCGTTGATCTTTTTTCCAGTTGTCTTATCCACTCTTGTCGAAACGATGTGAACATGGTTATGATCAGTATCATTGTGAAAAACGACAGTGAAAGGCTGTTTTCCGTATCCCATTTCAACCATGAAGTTTTCTGCGATTTCGGAAAGTTCTCCTTTGGAATGTTCCTTAAACTTCGTCGAAATCATGGCGTGGAATTGAGGTTTTACAATCTTTTTATTTCCAATAGAAATGGCTCGTAAATAATTTCTCACTTGTTGCTGACCGCTTGAGCCATTAATGAAAGAAGGAAAGTTTTTCATCATCATCAATTCTCCTTTTCCACCGTTTATTTTTTTTTCGTTGTAATTCACTCCGGGAAAACTTGAACCTGCCGCCGGCATAATTTTTACGATCATTTCGCAAGCATTGAATAAATCTTTTCAAAAATTTTATTTTGCTCTTTTTTTAGTGTTGTCAATTGTATAATCTTACTCGTAAATTTTTCCATTTCGACATCACTTATAGATTTCTGTCCGTTTGCAATTCTGGCTACTTGGTTAATGTTGGTTTGTATTTTTATAAATAAATTGTCTTGCTTTTCCATGAATGCCAGAATCTCTTTCCGCTCATTATCGAAAACCCTGTTTTCTACAGAATCGATAATAAAACTGGTTAAAGTGATTTGCTTTTCATCGCAAAACTTTTTCCAGAATTGCTTCTTTTCTTTCTCAATACGAAATTTTATAGAACCGGTATCATCTCTCATTTTATATCGCACAATAAAATTGTTAAACCTTTTTTCCTTCTATCATTCCGGGATCCACTGCATAACTCCACTAACTGATTTCAATAAATAGTTACCTGAATTTGGAGGAATTGGAACTGAAAGCAGTGAATTTTTTTCTTCCCAACCAAAAGTGCCATCTGTTTTAGAAACAATTATTTTAGTGTATTCATTTCCGCTCTCTAATTGCGATGGATTGACTATTAATTTTCCATTTAACTTAAACCATCGTTCTAAAAAATCACCCGTTACCAACGCATTCGAAAGAGAACTTAAACCTGGATTAATGAAAACTCCGTCCGATGTTACCGAGTTATAATCAATTGCACGGAGAGAATTATTGGAATGAATAATGAGTTTGTTATTAAGATTGAGTTCGCCAAAACCAGCTGCTGTTCCTATAAAAACATTATTGTTCCCAAGATTTGTGACAGGTTCTGTACCACTTGATGACCCTGCACTATTCCCAATAAGAATATTATAGTTGCCCAGATTTCTGAATTGTCCTGCTTTGTAACCGAATATGGAATTGAAACTTCCAACTTTGTTGTGGTAGGCTGCAGCCATTCCGAACAGGGAATTTTTATGTCCGACTGTATTATTAGTTCCTGCTTCGTCACCAAAAAAAGAATTGGCATTACCCGATGTTGTTTTTTGTCCTGCAAAACTTCCAATAGCGGTTGAATAAGTTGAAGTTGTAATGTTTTCTAGTGATCCATAACCAAATCCTATATTGTAATTTCCGGTATGGTTGGGATTCATATTTCCGAAATACATGGAGTAGGTATTTTCATTCATTCCCAAAGCTCCATCTCGTAAAGGATTTGCTGCACTTCCGATAAATGAAATATATTTTGGAGAATAGTTTCCCCGTCCAACTACATCTTCAAGAGTATCATCTTCAAATGCTTTCCACAAGTTTCCATCAAAATAATAGAACCCTCCTACCACCACATTAATTACCTGACCAGCAAGATTATTGGGTACTGAAGTAACGAATACAATAGCTCCTTTTTTTGTAGAAGAATAAAATTTTGCCGCTAGTTGATCACCGGTAATTCTGGGTGGAATGATGCCATCATAGTGGTTTAAATCATCTGGCTTTCCAACAACTTCAAAAGTTGTTTCCGGGTTTTGTGTATTTATTCCGACCTGTCCCTGTAATGAAAGGGTAATTAAGCACAAAAGAAAATAAAGTATTCGATTCATATTTTTGACTTTTAATTTCAGGACAAAATTGAGGAATCAGCACATACGAAACAACACTGTATCAATGGTTTGGGCTAAAAACGATTAATCTGGGTTCAGATTTGAATTAAAAAGTCTAAAAAAGAGTAATCTGGGTTATTCTGGCATTTGCCTCCTATTTCCACAAAAAAAAACGAGTTCCGAAGTTTTTTCCCCTTTTGCAAAAAGGCAAGATTCGTCTTTGTAACCCAACTTGAAAAGTTGTGGGTACAAAGACACATCTTGCTATTCAAAACCACTTTATTTTTAAGAGTTTTGAAAAACTATTTATAAAACTGATAAACAATTGATTTATATCAAGTTAGAAACGATTGCTTTTAAAAAAGAAAAGAAATTGGCGTAGCGCTATTTTACGCAGGTTAATTGGAAACCTATATTTAATTTAGGCAGGTGCTGTTACTATTTTACCTAGGTTTTGGAACTGACCTTTGTTTATTTTACGCAATAACCTACAGTTTATTTACGCATTCAATAATTTGCATCTATGTTTAAATTACGCAAGTTTAAGAAAAATACCTGTGCTTGATTTGCGCAGGTTTCAACAATAAAAGGATAGAATTTTCTAAATGACCCTATATTAATTTATGTAGGTTGGAATACTGAATTGGATTTTTGATTTAATAATTTAACAAACTTTAAAGATTTTTTATTTTCAAACTTAATTTGCCGAAAGGAAATCAATTGTTTATTTTTATTGTCTAATTTTAAATATGTTCCAGAAAACGATTCTTTCCAAATATCTTCAAACTCAAAATCCTGAAAATCTCATTACACAATGGGATTTATTTCGTGCGCATTTTCACAATCCTGTTATTCAGGCAAACATCAGAAATAGTAAAGAAGAACAATATCAAGAAGGTTTTCTGAGAGACTTGTTTGTTTCTATTTTAGGATATCAACTTAATCCTGCACACAACTTTAACCTTACTACAGAATACAAGAATATAAAGGACAGTAAGAAAGCAGACGGAGCCATTATCATTAATGATAAAGTTATTGCAATCATTGAGCTGAAAGGAACAAATACCACAGATTTATCCAAAATTGAGGATCAAGCTTTTGGGTACAAAAATAATCAGGAAAATTGCAAATATGTCATTACTTCTAACTTCGAAAAATTGAGGTTTTATGTAGATAATGCCATTGAAAATATAGAGTTTAATCTCTTTGAATTATCGCAAGATCAGTTCAATTTAATGTATCTCATTTTGGCATTTGAAAATATTAAAAATGATATTCCAAAAAAACTAAAAGATGAATCGCTGAACCAAGAAGACATCATCACGAAAAAATTGTACAAAGATTATTCGGTTTTCAAAAGGGAATTATTTCAAAACTTAACGCAGCTTAATCCGGAATATGATCCACTAATACTTTTTCAGAAATCGCAAAAATTATTGGATCGCTTGCTTTTTCTTTTTTTTGGAGAAGACCGAGGTTTATTGCCACCAAATTACATTAGAAAAATAATTGGAGATTGGAATAAGTTGAAAGATTTAGATGCTTACTTTCCGCTTTATGACCGTTACAAACAAAATTTCGAGTATTTAAATTCGGGCTCAAATCCAGAAGTTTATGCTTACAATGGTGGTTTATTTAAAGAAGATGAAATTCTGGATCATATTAAAATTGATGATAAAATCTTGTATGAACACACCTATAAACTCTCTCAATATGATTTTGCAAGTGAAGTAGATGTAAATATTCTCGGTCATATTTTCGAAAATTCTTTGAATGAAATTGATGAAATAAAAGCAGAATTAGAAGGACAGGAAATTGACAAGTCTAAATCCAAACGCAAGAAAGACGGCGTTTTCTACACGCCAAAATACATTACCAAATACATTGTAGAAAATACGGTGGGTAAATTATGCGAAGAAAAGAAAACCGAATTCGAAATTGTAGAGGAAGAATATTCCAGCGATAAAAAAAGACAACAGAAAACCCTTAAAAATCTGCTCAATAAGTTAGATGATTACAGAGCTTGGTTGTTGCAAATTACCATTGTAGATCCTGCATGTGGTTCTGGAGCATTTCTGAATGAAGCATTGAATTTTTTAATTAAAGAACACCAATACATTGATGAACTGGAAGCAAAACTCCGAAATGTTCCTATTATATTTTCTTATCACAGCGAAAGTATTTTAGAACACAATCTTTTTGGAGTTGATTTAAATGAAGAATCGGTAGAAATTGCAAAACTTTCACTTTGGTTGCGAACTGCAGAACGAAACCGAAAACTGAACAGTTTGAATAACAACATCAAGTGTGGGAATTCTTTAATAGATGATCCCGCTGTTGCCGGAGAAAAAGCATTTAATTGGAACGAAGAATTCCCACAAGTTTTTGCAAAAGGTGGTTTTGATGTGGTGATTGGCAATCCTCCTTATGGCGCTAGTTTTAATGAGATTCATAAAAAATTCATAGCTGATAAATTTAAAACATATCAATACAAATTTGAGAGCTACCTTTATTTTTATGAAAAAGGTATTGAAATTTTAAGAGAAAACGGGATGCTATCTTATATTACTCCAGAATTGTTTTTAAGATTAGATAAATCATTTAATTCTCGAAAGTTTTTACTTGAACACTCTAATATTTTAGAATTAAATTTTTGGGGTGAAGATGTTTTCCAAGATGTCAAAGTGAATTCTGTTGTTTTAACTTTAAGAAAAGATAATTCAAGTCTACCAATCAATATTCTTCAAAAAGATATAAAAGTAAATCAAATCTCAAAAGATAGATGGAGAAGTACAGATAATCTTCTTATAGAGTTTGAAATCTCAGATGAAATAAATTTCATTGTAGATAAAATTTTAAATGGATCACTTTTACTAGATGAAATTGGTGAATGTATTCAAGGATTAACACCATATGATAGCTATAGAGGACAATCACAAGAAGTAATTAAAAATAGATTATATCATGTTAAAAGCAAAACTGATGAAACATGCGGTCGATGGTTAGATGGTAAATTTCTTAATAGATATCAATTAACTTACGGGGATGAATGGTTGAAATATGGTTCATGGTTAGCTGCACCAAGAGAAGCAAGATTTTTTAATGGTGCAAGACTTCTTTTTAGAGAAATCCCTGGTTCAGGCAAAAGAATTCAGGCAGTTTTTACAGATCAAGAAAGTTATTATGGTCATAGTATAACACCTTTTCTAAATAAATCTCAACAGTTTGATATTTTATTCATTTTATCAGTCGCAAATTCAAATTTGATTAGTTGGTTTGCTACTAAAAAATGCTCGAATTTCTCAAAATCGATTTTTCCAAAACTTAATCCAAAGGATATAAAGCAATTACCTATCAGAAATATTGATTCAGAATGCCAAAAACCTTTCATCGAAAAAGCAGATCAAATGCTTTCTCTCAACAAAATGCTCCAAGAAATTTCAGCAAAATTCCAAAGAACCTGCGAAAGAAAATTTGAGAATTTAAACTTAACCAAAAAACTGCAAGATTGGTACAATCTCTCTTATGCAGATTTCATCAAAGAATTAAGCAAACAAAAAATAAAACTCTCCCTTTCCGAAGAAGCAGAATGGGCAGAGTATTTTGACCAAGAAAAAAGCAAAGCATTAGAAATACAATCTAAAATTGCAAGTACAGATAAGGAAATAGATCAAATGGTTTATGAGCTTTATGGGTTGAGTGAGGAGGAGATTGGCATTGTGGAAAATAAATGATTTTGAAATCAAAATATATTATTAATGAACGAAGAGGAAATTAGAGGAAAATTACTTTTACCATTTTTAGAAGATTTAGGTTTTGATAATTCCGAACTATTTTTAGAAACATCTTTTTCTATAAGATTAGGAAAAACTAATCATACAATTAAAGGTAGATCAGACATTCTTTGTAAAAAAAATAGCAAAAATCTTTTCATTATTGAACTGAAAAATGATTCTATTGCAATTAAAGATAATGATATTGAGCAAGGAATATCTTATGCACGTGCTTTAGATGAAATTGCACCCTTCACGATAATTACAAATGGAAAAATTACTAGAATTTTCGATACGATTTCAAAAAAAGAATTAACGGGAAAAAATATCTCAGAAGAATCTGATTATTGGAATAATGGCTTTACACTTTCCACTGATGAAGAACTAAAAATAAGATATGAAGCACTAAAAAAATTCATTTCATTCTCACCAGAAAATTTAAGACTATTTTGCGAAAAGCAAGTTTTAAATAGAATGGGTCCGATAATAGGAAGTGTTGATGATCCTACTTCTAAATTTGTAAAAGAATTGTATTGTAATAGACCAAATTTATTGTTTGACTTTAATGATTTCCTTAATTCTGAAGCAAAGGCTTATAGTATAGTTGGATCTGCTGGCGTTGGAAAAACAAATGCAATCTGCTCTTTGGCTTTGCAAACATTAGAATCTAATTTCGTCTTTTTCTACAATGCTTCCATAATAAATAAATCACCATTAGAACATATTGCTCAAGATCTAAATGTTGTATTTTCCGGTAAAAGCACAAGCGATCTTGTGCTAAAAAAACTGGACGAAATTGGATTATTCATAAATAAAAATATTGTAATATTTATTGACGCAATTGATGAAAGTAGAAATGCCGATATTTCATTAGAGTTGAGTGAAATGTCCCTCGCCTGTCGAAACTTGACTAAGGTAAAGATTTGTATAAGTTGCAAAACGAGTATTTGGGAAAAGATTTTAAAAATCAACGGCACGCATACCCATTTATTTGAAGAATTAAATAAATTCCATATTAGTAATACACCAGGTTTTTTACTCGAAGATTTTAATGATGTCGAATTCAATACAATAATTCCACTGTATAAAAAGACTTTCAAGTTTAAAGGTCAAATATCTGATGAACTGCAAAAGGACTTACGAAATGGTTTTTTTTTACGAATATTTAGTGAGGTATATAAAGATTGCGAAGTTCCTGATAAAGTTAATGACAAAGATTTGATCAAAACTTACCTTAGAAAATCTCTTGAAAAAACTGAATTAGGTATAATTTCTGGACTAAGGATCCTTTCCAAAATTGGAAATATCATAATAAATCAAAGTTACACGTCTTTGGAAACTTATAAAGATGAAGGTCTTGATGTAAATAATCTGCTCGATAAGCTAGAATTATCTGACGAAGAACAACTTCCAGAGGAATTGTTTGCAAGAAATATTTTAATAAGGTCGAATAAGGAAGATTCTTATAACATAAATTTTTACTATTCCAAAATAAGGGATTACATAATTTGTTTTCATACTTTCAAATTAGATCAACTTACTGACAATGACTTTTATAATTTACTTACAACATTTTACGAAAATTACATTGGGCAAAGTGCAATCGACTTTTATATTTCTAATGCTAGCAGTTCTCATAAACATACTTTAATACGGTTTAAGAAAGCAAAGGCTTTAGAATACGTCATCAATTATGACAATTATTTAGAGGAAAATTTTAAAAAATTTAAGAAACTATTTAATCCAAGAACTGACGGAAAAATTGGAATAATATTGCCATTAGATCTAATCAAAAAAGATGGTTATGCACTCTGTCATCTGCAATCAGATTGCGAAAATCGTGTTCAATTTGAAGATCTAAAAGACGCTTATTCAAATGTTGATTGGGATAAACTTGCTAAAAAAGGAGCCAATACTATTTTTGGAAGTAATTCAATTTTTTTAATTGCAGATCAAAGTAAAATTATTAAACAAAATGTTTTTAAGCAGTTAGATGAAGTTATAAGAAAACGCAAACTGACTACCTATAAATGTGACATTTTTCTACAAGAACAAATGTCAGTGATAATCTATTTTTACAATAAAAAACTCGGGTACATATTAGATATTAATGACTTTCATCTACCTAGGTATGATTTGATTTACCCTATTAATTTACATGAATTAAAAGACAGACTTTATAAAATTAGAGCATACTTTCATTATACAAATAGAAAAGATTTTTCTACGGAAAAGGTTGAAGAGGAAGTTGAAAATGCATTTAAAAACAATCTTGAAATTCCCAAATTAAATTTTGGAGGTGATATTGGAGTTTTTGAGGAACTACATAAAATTGTAAATATTTTATTGGATAGGGGTTATCACGAATTTTCGAAGCATCATTTACCCTATGCAGATAAAACGGTTGATGAAACAAAGGAGTTTTACAAACGTGATATGAAAATTAAGTTTAATCGAGTAAGAATCATACAATACAGTAGTGATCAAGCGAAACTTTACATTAATAATTTTTTCCAGCAATTGGAACCAGCTTACAAAGCATTTGTTGAAGAAAATTTTCCAACATTAAAACATCAATTCAAATTTTATAATGACTGTCCTCATGAATACTTTTTTTATATGAAAGATCTAGATATTCTTAAATGGGGAACATTTGGAATTCGCCCCTCTAAATCTGGAGAAATAAAAGTGTTTTATAGTGAAAACGCTACTAATTCGGTGATTGGACCTCGTTCAGCTTTTGAAGAAGATGATATTTCAATTTTAAGACCGTTCTCATTAGATGACATTCTTTATTTTGACAGCGACCGAACTAATACATCCAAAGTGGAGAAATTTTCTATATTAAGAAACTGGATTTATAAAATTTTAGATGATGATATGGCACTACTATTTAAGGAGAATAAAAGGAAGTAACTATAAAGACGAAATTTTCATATTATTAGTAAATATGGATAATGATAGCAAACTAAATGAAAAGTGCAGAATTACTTTCAAAATATGACATTGAAATTTTCGTCGATCAATATCTTCTTCAATTGGAATGAGAGCGAGGAAAGAATTTTTGTGGCTTTGCAAACTATTTTCGACTGATTTTGTATATCTCATTCTCCGTTGGTTTTTTCGATATAATTATTAGCCAAGGAAAGACAGATTTTTGATTTTTCATCCATAAATTGGAATATTAATAGTAGAAGTAGAAGCAGGAATTATTGAGGTTGATTTGATAGAATTTATTATCAAACCAATAGAAAAACTTTAATAGGCAAAGCCATTTTAACCCAAAAAATTATTGGTTTAGTAAGAGCATTTAAAATCATATGAACAGTACAAATTAAGTATTTATATTTATCAGCAGGATTAAAACTAAGCTTTATTACAAAAATATAGTAAACATTAATGAATTATGAAATATTTCTATAAAAATAAGAGTATAATTTTAATATTGATATTCATTTATCTTTTTAAAGATTTTTTTGTTCCATATTATCATAAATACATTATTGATATCGTTTTGGTGAAATTCAACCAATCTTTGATTTCAGATAGTCTATTTGCTTTATTCACACTATTCTTATTTTATATTGTATTTCAAAAATTAAAAATTCGCTTTTTTTTAAGTGCTAATTATGTCATCTATTCTTTTCTAATCATTTTATTATATAGTGTTATACGCTATACTTACAAAAATCAGCTTGTAGGTTTCTACTCTTTTGAAAAAGCAAAATATTTTGACCTTTTATTTATAATTGGAACAATTCCCATAATTTTAAAATTAGGTTTTTGGATTACTGAAAAAGACAGACAGAATGTAAAATCTGATTTTCATGATGATAATCCAATCACTCATCCCGATGATGATATTTTAAATCGTAAACAAAAAGCTTTGCAGGTATATAGATTAATAAAGGGTTATAAGTCAAAATCGTCCTTAGCAATTGGTATTGTTGGAGCGTGGGGAGATGGTAAAACTTCTTTCATGCACATAATTGAAAACAAATTCAATGATGATGATAAATATATTGTCGTTCATTTTAATAGTTGGTTAAATATCTCTGTAGAATCAATTATAACAGACTTTTTCACTACGGTAGAAAAAAAAATCAGAATACACAGCTTTGATGTTTCTAAAGAAGTAAAAAAGTATGGAAATAATGTATTATCTGTCAGTAAAAACACAACAACCGAAACCTTGCTAAATGCGTTAAAAATTATTCCAGATACTAGTTTATCAGATAGCTTTGCCAACGTTAATGACATTCTAAATAGATTAGATAAAAAAGTAATTGTCTTTTTTGATGATTTAGATAGATTAAAACCGAACGAAGTGTTCGAGGTATTGAAACTAATCCGTAATACTGCTTCTTTCGATGTTTTTAACTATGTTGTCGGCTATGATAAGGCATATTTAATTGAAGCGTTAAAAAATAATAATATCCCTTTCGCCGATAAATACTGTGAGAAGATTTTCTTAAAAGAATTTCCTTTACCACCAATAACGCAAACTCAGATTGATGATTTTGTAAAACATAGTATTTTAGAAATTTTGCCTGAAAAGAAAATAGAAATAGATGGCGTATTTGAAAGTTATGAAATACTTATTTATCTCGAACAATCATCAATTTTTACTTCCTTAAACAATCTTAGAAATACAAAGAGGTTTATTAATGAATTTAAGATAAGTATTTACGGATTACAAGATGATGTGAATGTCTCAGATTTTATTCTTATTAAACTTCTTAAATTCTCCTATTATGATGTTTACAGATTATTATTTAATAGAAATTATTATTTAGACAATAAAGAATCAGCTTTCAGTGGCGAAAGAAAGTACATTAATTACAAATTAAGGGAAAAAGATAAAAAAGATAATCTATCAACATTTGGAAAAAATTTTGATAATTCTTTATTAAAAGAAGATGTATTATCAACCAAATTATACACAGATTTTGACATCAAAATTATCGGTAATATCTGTGATAAAATATTTAATAAATCTACTTATGGAAATATTGATTCGGCACTTTCAATCTCTTATGGAAATAATTACTTTAAATATTTTGAAGATGAGATAGCTGAATCTGCTTTTACACATGCAGCATTCCAAGAATTTATGGGTGTCGATTTTGTTACCAAACAAAAAATAATTAACTCCGCTTATGAGAAAGATAAATTGAACGGACTTGTGCTATTCATTTATAAAATAAATATCCAACAAGATGTAAAAAGCAGAGCAAATTATGAAAACCTTATTGCATGTTTATTCTACATTGCGAATCTTAAATCTAAAGTAAAACACGATAAATATTCAGGAATCGATTTTGATATACTAGATGGTTTCATGGACAATTATAAAAATTTAGTAGTTGAACGTTTTAAATATGAAAGCGTTAATGAACTCAAATCGTTTTATAAATCTGTTTTTTATCAAAAACGCGAATTTTATGATTTTGAAACAGATTATGTGAAGCGTCTGTATGATCGAAGTGGTTCAAGTTTAAATGTAAATGTTCCTTTTAATAGGAATGAAATGGAAGAATATTTATGTTATTGCTTTGATAATAACTCAAAACTTATAAAGGGTATAGATAATAAGTTTTGGCATTGTTATAGGCTTTGTATAGTAAAAGATTGGAAACAAGACAATCCGAATACATGGTCACCATTTCATAAAATAATTCAGAAAAATAAACAGAATTTAATTTATGACATTATCCCAAAATACTTCGATGAGTTTTTATTAAATTGTGTACGTCCTGAATCATCCTATGGCGAAGATGAACATTCTTTTAAAGTTGGTCTTCCAACCGAAGCGCCCGTAAAGTTGTTTGAATCATACGATAATTTTATTACTTATCTTGAATCGGAAGATTTAACGCGTGTGCTTACAAAACCTTCAGAATTTTTGGAAGAATTTTTAATATTCGCAAAAGAGGTGAATCGTACAAAACAATACATTGAATTCAATTTTACCTACACGCCGGCATTAGAAAAATTGCAAAGATCCAGAATGAGAAATATTGAGTAAGACTGCTAAACTTATTTTATAAAAAAAATTCAAATATTATTTTCCAATATACATAAAATGAGCGTAAAAACTTTTGAGGAGCAAAAAATGTTTGCCCCATTTTTAGGAGAACCATTATCACATATTGTCGGACAAGATCCTCTAGGACTTTTAAACACCGGGGGGAAAACTTTTGACCTGCTTCTTCCAGGTTTAAACAATGTGACAGATCGAATTCGTTATTATTCTTTTTACTGCTGGTTTTTTCACTCTTACGCAAAACACGTTGGAATAGCGACTAAGAAAGACCAATTCGATCACTTGCGAAGAGCAGAATTTATATTATCATTATTAGCGGCTAAAAATGGTGTACAAGGTATTGGTGGAATTACAAAAGCTTTGGAACTATATGATGATTCGATAACATCCTTTGATTTAACTATTGGAACAGGGGAAAAGCAAACTAAAAAAGATGGAACCTATTGGAAAAATCCAAGAGGAATTTTTGGGCAAAATTATGTGAGTTCATTGAAGCAACTTTTTCTTATTGCAGATCAGGATGAAAAAAGCGAGTGTTTTATCCGTACAAAATTTGAGGATGGTGAAAAGGTTTCGGGTTATCAATTGGCAACTGCTTTTGAAGAAAATTTGGGAAGTGAGGTTGCGAATTTGTTTATTGAAGTGATGAAAAAAGGAATTGTCAGTCAAGAAGATCTTGTGGTGTTTTCCGAACCTTTCTATATGTTAAAAATTCCTTTAGGAACAAATGAACACCAACTTATTTGGCAATTAATTACAGGAAATGATGAACCAAAGCAAGAAAAGGTAACCTTATTTCGAAAACGCACTATCCAATTGTTATTAGAAACAATTAAATTAAGTGATCAACAATTTTTCGGTTATACTTTAACATTCGATGCTTATCACGCAAAAGGGAAAATTGAGGAAAAATATGATGAAACTTTTTCATTGTGGTACTTTTATCAACTTGAACAATTCTGGCATATGTCCTGTACAGGTTCTTTGTCCGTATTTCTGAAAATTTTAAATGATAAAAGCAAAGGAAATTGGATTGATGAAGAAATACTTCTTGATGAAATAGTAACAGAGATCATTAATTTTTTCCTCAACGGAAACTATATTTCAAAAGATCAAACTTTTAAAGATCTAAAAATAATTGATTTAGAAGAAGAGGAAATTGTGGAAAAAGTAAGGAAGAGTAATAATAATGTCGAAAAATTATGTTTTAATATTTTACTAATAAAAAAGTTGATTTTCAATAATGAGAATGAAATTCCCCAATTATTCATCCGCACAAATATTTATAAATTAAATTCGAATAGTAGTTTTATTTCTTCAGTAGCATCTTTATTAAATAGTGAGGATTTATCACTAAATGATTTTGTTAAATATTTTCTGAAAAAGTATGTTATCATTAGGCATCAATGGGTTTCGCTAAAAAAAATGAATGATACACAATCTACTGAAAAATTTATTCGGGAAAATGGATTTATTCGATTTATCGATGATGTAGATTACGCTTACTCTTCTCCTAGACTAAATACTTTAATCGATTTTATGAACGAATTACAACTTTTGAATGGCGATAGAAATGATTTATCAGCGACTGGTATAAATCTTTTTAATTCCTTGTAAAGATGGTTAAAAGATATAATGTTTTAGATCTTTTGGGTTCTGATAAAAGGAAATACCGCAGTTGTATAATTACTTGTTTCTCCTTCGATTTCATATTTTTTGAGCAAAGAATTTTGCCAAAATTAAGACAGGCGGGAATTATAAATATAAATATTTATGTAGATGCTTACCAATTTGACAAACAAATAAGTCATTTTACAGGTAGTGATTTGCTCGAGTCTAAGGCAGGATACAGTGTTACTCCAGTAAAGATGACGGGCGCTTTTCACCCAAAAATTTTAATGGCATTTGGAAAAACAAAAGGTTTTCTTGCCGTTGGTTCTGGAAATTTGACAAGTTCTGGATTAAGTTCAAATGAAGAAATTTGGGGCAGTTTTCACCTTACAGAAACAGATAAGTCCACACAATCAATTTTCAAAGAAGTGTCAGAATATTTAAAGAAGTTTGAAGAATTTGTATCAGGCACAAATATCTTGAAACTTGGTTGGATCAAAGAAAATTCTGAGTGGTACAAAAATCTTTTAGAGGAAACACTTAGCAATAAATTGATTGCTGATAAGGATCAGATTTTTGAAATAGTGTCTACTTACCAAAATGAGAGTATTTACAAATCTTTGCTTGCGAGACTGCCAAAAAATCCAAGAAGTATCAAAATCTTATCGCCCTATTACAACACGAATGGCTCATTCTTAAAGTCTATTATCGAAGATTTTCAACCAGAAAATATACATTGTATCATAGATCCGTTGTCTGGTTCAATTCCTTACAAACTCGATAAAAATACTAAAATTGAATACTCTGATTGGAATAAAATAGAAAAAGCTGAAAAGTATTGTAAAAACCGACTTCACGCAAAGGCAATTCAATTCGATTATGATAACGAAACTTGTTTTCTATTTGGAAGTGCAAATGCAACCAGGGAAGCTTTTGGAATCTCTGCAAATGAGTCCGTCAATGCAGAAATGTCAATTTTAGTGAGAAGTAATAAACCGAGAAATTATTTTAAAGAATTAGGAATTAATTTTCCAAAAAGGGGAGTTTATAAGTTAGAAGAATATGAATTATCAAATCAAATTCATCAAAAAGAAGGTATTCAAACAGAGTTTTTAGTTTTTATAAAAAATGCAGAAATTGACGGTAATGAGTTGACGGTCTATTTGGAGAATAATTTTGCTGAAAAAGTAGATTTAAAAATTGAAGATGCAAATGGTTTACTTATTTATAATCAAAGCATCAATTCTTTAAAAAAAGAAACAGTTTTTTCAATTGAGAACCAAGCTGTTTTAAAGCCATTTCGCGCGTCTATTTATCGCTTGACAGTGAGAATATCAAATTATGCTTTGATCCATCACAAATCTTTGTTATTGCCGACAAATCCAGATGAGAGAAGAGCGCAGTTAAATTCTTTTTTAAGTTTTGATGATTTTGGGGATTTTGAGTTACAAGAATTATTTGAGTTTATTTTCCTCAGTTCAGATTTTACCAATTCCAATAATGTTTCCCGAAATATTGCAGGAAAGGTGAAAAACGAAATGGAAGAAGTTGTAGATACAATTTCAGAAGAAGAATTTAATAAAAATAGCTCAAATCTAATAGAAACAGAAAATTTTAATCATTATAGTACTTCGAGAATAGAAGAATTTCTTAACAGTTTAAATTTTGAAAATAACTCTGCTGAACAAATTATTGAAAGTACGGAAGATGCCGCTTTAGCCGCAGGTCTTGATGGATTAACTGGAGAGCCGGAATCGGTGGAATCAGTAAGACGAGAAGTTACATTTGAAGTTGGTTTGAGAATCACCTACAAGATAGAAAGAACTATTGAAAAAATAATAAAATCAATACTACCACAGAAATCAAATCATTTAAAAATTTTAAATAACAAAGAATCCGAAGGTTTAGCCAATTTACATCAGTTAAATGCGCTATTAATTGGTTTTCACATAATTCTGAAAAAAAGAAGTGAGGTATATTCCGAGGATCGTTCAACGATTAGATTACGATATGACGACATTAATGAATTAATAAATATTGAAAATAAATATTTATTAATAAAAAAAGAAAGTCAAGCAGGAAACTTAAAGAATGAAATAAATTTTAGCATTAATTTCAAAAAGGTAAATCAAATATTAGAAGATTTAAAACCAAATAAATTTGTTAAGATTATTTACGCAGATGAAACCGCCACTCAAAAAATCAACCACCCATATTTCAGCAATAAGTTTTGGACAAATGAATTTGAAACTAAAAGTATCATTTCATTTTTGAGAAATGGTTTATCAACGTATCTATTGATGCTGACAAAACAAGTAGATATTAAAGATGAAAAAGATAATTTACTTTGGCTTGAAAAGAATAAAAGATTGAAGTTACTGAGTATATGTTCGATTTTAAATTATCATTGGACATCAGCGCATTACCATACTAAAGTACTACTCTTATTGAATATATTCTATTATTTAGGAGCAAATGAAGATTTTGAAACTTTTGAGAAAGAGGTTGAATTTTATATAGGTAAATTAAATTTGGGCTCATTTATAACGGATGAACGATTTTTTGAACTTATAGATTTATACACCGAATATCTCTCATGGTTTCAACAATATAAAAAAGACGTCAAATCATTAAAAAGCGAATTAAACCGATTTAGTGAAAATGAAATCATATTTCATCATTGCTATGGATTTGCAAAAGTGAATCATTTCTATAGTGACAAAACAGTAAATCTTGAAAGTCCTTTAGGAGCATACAATGTTGAAAAAGGAATTTATGGTTTTGAAAATATATTTATTGGCTTTACGCCTGTGTTTTTTTTGAGATATGAGATGAATAATTAGTTTTAAATGATAATTTTGCCTTGCTACGAAACTTACACTCGTAATAAACTTTGAAATGGATAATGCACTAGATTTATTTTTAAAAAGAAATAATGAAACACAGAAAATGATGAATCTTGCTTTTGCAGGAAATTCCACAATGCAAAAATTTGCAGAGATGCAAAGCAACTGGAAGGAAAAATTCAATATAATGGATATTTTTGATTCAAGAAAACGGATCAATTTGATTATAAATAATGATTGGTCAAAAAGTTTTCAAAATGATTCCTTGAAAAATATTGAAACTGCTTTATATCCATTAAAGCATATTCATAGAATAACAGAAAACATTAATAAGCAAACCGATGCCTTTGCCTTTTCTCAATTCTTATTTAAAGGAAATATAGAATTATTGACGAAAAGTTATAATGAAAAACTATTCAAAAGTTTTAACCCAATTTTGCCTGCATTCACTCAATTTACAAAATCTTTTTTACAGGATATTAATGAGAAGGATATAGACGAAAATGAAGAAATTGAAGAATTAGAGATAGTTACGTCTGTAGCAAATAGTATTAATTCAGTTTCAGAACTTTATTTTGAAAATGAAGTCATTGATTATCAAATTTATTTTTCACAAATAAATCAGACTTTAATTGATTTGCAAAATTCAGTAAGTGAATTAAAACCAAATAAAACAGAAAAATGGTTTACTTATATAAACGCAGTTATGGGTCTTATTTCATTTTTATCCATTTTTTACAATCCATTAAATGCGGGTAATGAAAAATTGGTTATTGAAACAAATAATGTAGTTAAGGAAATCCTAAAAAACCAAAATATAAACGAAGACCGGCAAACCAAAAGTAGCAGCAATTTATTAATTTTAGGCGATTTTCATTGCACCGTATCGTCAAATTTATTTTTAAAACCGAACAAGAATTCTAAAATTATAAGTGTAATAAAACAGGGTCAGAAAATAAAAATATTAGAAGTAAGAAGAAAATATTGTTGTATTGCAATTTTGCCAGAATCAAATCATCCCGCGATAATGGGTTACATGGAAATTAATAATACAGATTATAATAAATAATTCAAACACAATACTGAAAACAATGCAGGCTGAAAACTTTTGATATATCCATAAATTGCGAAATTTCATGTGTTTTTAGTTAATCAGTTTGGTATAAATTTAAACAAAAACAGCTACCCCTATTCTTTATTAGCAACTACAGCAAATTCAGAATTATTTACATAAAATATCCTAAAAGCTATTACTTATTAGATTTTCATTATATTTGGTAGGTAATCTTATTTTTAAGTTTTATGTAAGCCAAATCATTATCATATTCCACTCCAGGTCTTAAAATTGTAAAAATATCATTTCTAAATTCGTCGTCCTGCATTTTTTCTTCCATATTGATCAGAAACATTTTGCCTGTTGGATTTACGCCGTCTGAAAAATTAATGTACTCTTTGTAGCATTTGATTAAATTCTCTGTATCTATTTCGAGGTTTGATAATGCCAAATCCAAATCAAATAAATCTCTTCCTTTTCTTCTTTGGTATAATGCTCTTAATTTCGTTCCTAGTAATTCTTCTATATGATAAGTATTGATCATACATTTTCCAGAAAACCAACCGTTTTTTACTTCAAAAGGTACTTTTTGAAGTCCTAAAACGGTAAAATGTTCTCTGCAATTGATTTCTATTTTTAATCGCATCTGAATTACTGGCGAAATTTCAGTTTCAAAGCGATAGGTTGCGGTATTGTTATGGATACTGTTTTCAATTTTTCTTTTTGTTCCTAAAAATGGGGATAGTTTTTCTCTGATTTTTACTAAAATTGGTTTTATAGGACTGTAATCTTCCCTTGTTTAGGCACACTCAAAAGTAGAGTTTTTTGTTAATATTTTATTGTTGTCGTTGTTGAAATTTTGTTGGAATGTGGGAAAC
>NZ_JAUSWQ010000008.1:0-139190 GCF_030815285.1 Chryseobacterium sp. MDT2-18
ATTGGAGTTCGGATTACACGCTTTAGCACACAATCTAAGAAAGAAAAGTGCTTAAAAGCAGCATTTTTTAGACTATTCTGAAAAAGCATATTATATTCCAAAATTTAACCTCTTGAAAAAGTAAATAAAAAACCGTCTCAAATTGTATTTTGAGACGGCTTCTTCATTATTTCTAAAAAGAATTTTACTTCTTGATAATTTTCTGAGAAACTGCTTTACCATTAACAGTACCAGAAACAATATACATTCCTTTTGGCAATTCAGAAATGTTAAGTCTAGAGTTTTCAGTTGCATTAGCAGTTTTCACTACTTGACCATTCATATTAACTACGGATACTTTAGAAGCTTCTCCAAAGATAATTTCATTGTTAACAACAGTGTTTTTAACCAGGTTAGCTTTAGTTGCCTTAATATCACCAACTGCTAAAGTTGCTGAACCTTTGATATCATCTACAAATAATGCGTTAGTTGAGCTTTTTTGCAGTTTGATAGAAAATGAATTTGTACTCCATGATACATCTGAAACATCTAATGTAACTGTAATCCAATCTGCTGCGTTAATACTTCCTGTATAGGAATTAGCTCCAGAAGATTGAAGGGTTATGTCTGCAGAAGTGCCTGAAGGTACGTTGAAGAATTTATCACCAGCGTTAAAAGAAATCCCTCCGGACACTCCTTTGAATTTTACTGTGATGTATTTAACCCCGCTTGTATTCATGTTTTTGTTAGCAGTCATTACATAAATATTCTGCGCTGTAGCATTGTCAGTAATTTTCAAAGCACTGGTTCCGCCGATACCACCATTTACACTTTGTTCACCTGATTTCAGAGCAAATCCTAAACTTGATTCGAAAACTGTCCAATCATTAAAATCGGATCCTGCGAATAAATTAGTTTGTGCTGATGCAAACATTGCTGCGGAAACACCTAAAATTGTAAAGATTTTTTTCATTGTAATTTAATTAAAATTGTTTTATTTTTTAAAGAACGTAAATATACGAAAAAAACATTTCTCCTCAGGGAAGTATTTAAAAGTTTAATAATAAGTTAATATTACTTTTTCATAATTTTTTGAGAAACTGCTTTTCCGTTTACAATTGCAGTTATGATATACATTCCATGTGGTAAAGAAGCTACGTTTAAAGAAGTGCTTTCATTAACAGATGCGGTTTTCACAACCTGACCGGTCATGTTTAAGATTTGCACATTTGCTTTTGCAGTGAACATGACTGTTTCACCAACCACTGTATTTTTAACCAGATTCACTTTAGTTGTGTTAATGTCCCCAACAGCCAGTATCGGAGCAGCAGTCCACGAAACGTTATCAATAGTTATCTGTTTTTCGCCAGCTGATGTACCTGCAGGAAAACTGATTTTCACAGTAACTGGACCTGATTTATTAACTATAGTACTCAATGTACCAAGGGTCGAATCTGCACCTGCAGGACCGAATGGCGCAACAGATGATTTTTGTACCCCATCTACAAATACCGCTACAACTCGATCATATGCACCAGCTATAAATGCTTTCCTATAATTAAAAGAAAAAAAACCTACTCCATTTGGAATAACGAATTCTACAGAACTGGGTTGATCAGCTCCTCTTAATATAATACCTTTTCCAGAAATTGAATAATCATCCGTGGTTCCCAAACCTTCATTTCTTGAATCAAAATAATTAACAGTTACACCTGCGGTTTCTCCGGCAAAAGTTCCGTTTGAATATGTTGCCGTCAATACTTTTTGGGT
This sequence comes from Chryseobacterium sp. MDT2-18, assembly GCF_030815285.1. NCBI lineage: Bacteria > Pseudomonadati > Bacteroidota > Flavobacteriia > Flavobacteriales > Weeksellaceae > Chryseobacterium > Chryseobacterium sp. MDT2-18. The sequence goes on from NZ_JAUSWQ010000008.1 coordinate 1,750, forward strand.
TTCAAAAGTTTCTGCACCTTGTGCATTTATAGTAGCTGCAAATATTACAGCTGCAAAAACAGAATAGAATTTTTTCATAGTAAAAAATTTAATTGTTAATTGGAGTAAATATAGTTTTTTTTCTATTAATCCGCTAATCTTTCCATGAATTAAATGTTAAATATGCAATAACAATTTTGAATAGAGTTTTTCGTTACTTTTACACAAATGTTTCAGCAGTTTTGATTCAAAAGATTTTACTATTTTTCATTTTTATTTCTGCATTAAATCTGTTTGATGCTCAGATTTTCACATGGAAAAATCCCAATATTCCTGAAGATTCCCTGAAAAAGGATTCTGTACTTACCGCAAAAATCAATCGGGATGTTTTTTCAAAAGACACTTTAGACTTCATCAGAATGCCCGCCAAAACAATTATTGATGAAGGCGTTTTGGTTAAAAATACCCGCTCGCAAATTCTCGGTGATCTGAATTCGAAAGGTTCTATTATCCGTGGAATTACTTTCGGGAATAATCAGGGACAAAGCGTGCAGAGTTCCATGGATTTGCAGATTACAGGAAAACTGTCAAACGATGTTTCCATTCTTGCGTCTATTTCTGATCACAATCTGCCGATTCAAGCCGATGGATATACGCAGACACTGGAGGAATTCGACAAAATTTATCTACAACTCAACATTAAAAATCATTCTGTTCTGCGCGCCGGTCATTTGGATTTGATCGATGACAAAACCTATTTCGGCAGGTACCAACGGCGAAGTATGGGTCTGGAATATGAGACCCAGTTTGGAAAAGACCATAAAACCTTTGCCAATATTTCTGCCGGTGTCGCCAGAAGCGAGTTTTATCGCGTGCGTTTTCAGGGCGTAGAAGGAAACCAGGGTCCATACCGGTTAAACGGAAAAAATGGCGAACAGTTTATTACCATTATTTCCGGATCTGAACAGGTTTTTATCGATGGTATTTTGATGAAACGCGGTGAAAGTCAGGATTATGTCATTAATTATAATACCGGCGAAATAACTTTTACCAGTTTCCGACCGATTTTCAAGCAAAACTTTATTACCATTTCCTATAATTATACCAACCGAAATTATACGCGATTTCTTGTTACGGGCGGAATTCAGCACGAAAGAGAAAAAGTGAAATTCGGCTTCAACTGGTTTTTAGAAAACGACAATAAAAATGCGCCGCTTTCTTTGAATTTATCTAAAGAAGATGAGCAGATTCTCGCCAATGCAGGCAACAATCCAGATTTGATGTACGCACCTTCCGGGACGGTTTCGGAATATGATGTAAATAAAATTCTGTATCAACTTATTCAAGATCAAAATGGAAATTATTACGAATTTTCCAGTGATCAAACTCAAACATTGTATCAGGTTGCGTTTACTTATTTTGGTGATAATTTAGGCGATTATCGCATCAAGCAAACCACGAATAACGGAAGGGTTTTCGAATATGTCGGTCCAAATGCCGGAACTTATAAAGCAGTTCGTAAATTACCTTCTCCACAAAAAGCGCAGGTTTTTTCTACCAATACTGAAGTTATTTTAAATGAAGGAAAAATCGGAGCCGACTTTTCACTGAGCAACTACGATATTAATCTTTTTTCCTCTAAAGATGCCCATCAAAATATCGGTTACGCCGGACGTGTTTTTGGAAACAAAATCTTTAGTAAAAACAACTGGAAAGGAACGCCAAGTTTCGAATTTCAACATATCAGTTCGCAGTTTCATATTTTAGACCGGATAAATGATGTTGAATTTTCACGTGATTTTAATTTGGCCCAGGAATTTAATCAAATTACTCAAAACCGATTAATCTTCAGTTTTCTAAATCAATGGAAAAACGCTTCTTTTCTGAATTATCAAATCAATTATCTAGATGAAAAAGATTCTTATCAAGGAATAAAAAACGACCTTGATTTTGGTTTTATTAAAGGGAAATTTAATACCAAAGGAAACTTTTCTTACCTTGATACGAAATCGACTTTTCAGAATACGAACTTTGTAAGAAGCGGTGTTGCCACAGAATTTTCTGGTAAAAAAGGAAGTTGGGGAATCGGAGCCGCTCTGGAACAGAATTTAAAAAACTTTAATGAAACCAATGTACTCGATGTGACAAGTTATCGCTGGAAAGAAGTTTTTATACAGAAGAAAATCGGTGATTCGGCCAGAACAAAACTTGTGGCTAAAATGTATTTGAGGGACAACGATTCTGTAAGAAATAATGCATTGCAAAACAGAAATCAAATTCTGGGTTTGATGGCGGAAAGCCAAATCATTAAAACGGAAAAAACCACTTTGTCAGCTTTGCTTCATTACCGGAAATTCTATGAGAAAACGGAGGATTTACATTCTAAATACAATCAGGATTTCATTGTCGGAAATATGACGTATCAGCAACAGTTATTCAATAACGGGATGCGTTTGCAGGCATTTTATGAACTTGGAAACGGGCAGGAAGCGCAGCGCGAATTTCAATACATTAAAGTGACAGACGGACAGGGTGTTTATAAATGGACCGATTATAATGGTGACGGAATTCAGCAGCTCGATGAATTCGAAATTGCCGAATATGCCGATTTGGCGCAGTATATCAGGATTTACACGAATACCGTCAATTATATTCCGTCCAACAAAAACAAAATCCAGTTGGCTTTATTTGTGAATCCTTCCGTAATTTTTGATTCTGAAAACCAATTTCTGAAACGCTGGAATTTTAACCTTTCCATCAATTCTCAAAACTCTTACTTTAAAAAAGAAAAAGTTTTTGTGCTGAATCCGTTTGAAAAAAATGAAGATCAGATTCTGAAAAATCAAAATATTCTGGCTTCTGCACAATTTAATCCCACCGACCAATCCGGCTGGAATGGGAATTATCGCTTTATTGCCAACAATAATTTAATCAATGCGAATTTTAGCAACGAAGAACGAACTCAGCTTTCACACTTCTTAAATATCGGACATTGGTTTGGCAAAGATTTCAGAATTGATTGGCAAAATTCGGTTCATGCGATTGAAAATTCATCGCAACTTTTTAAGAGCCGGGATTATGAATTACAAAATGTAGAAACCAAACCGAAAGCTACGTATAAGTTTACAGAAGCCATACAGAGCGAATTATCCTCCGCTTTCCGTCAGAAAAAAAGAATGGACGGTGAAGAGTTTCTAAAGACTTTTGACCTTACCGGAAGCCTGCAATGGGAATGGCGAAGAACGTCAATACGAGGTAATTTTTCTTTTATCAACAATGATTTTACGGGGAATAATTTCTCGATTGTTGCCAATCAAATGCTTGATGGCTTGAAGGCAGGTAAAAATCAGGTTTGGTCTGTTTTTTTACAACAGGCTCTGAATCCGTTTATCCAACTTAATATAAATTACGAAGGTAGAAATTCCGGTGAACGCACCATCCACATGGGATCGATGCAGGTGAAAGCAAGTTTTTAGAATCATTCTATTATTTTTATATTTTAAGCCGCAGAGCGGCGAAATATTTGTAGAAAAAAGGACAATAAAAATGGCAGGTGCGGAGCACCAAAACCTTTACCTCTTCTATATTTCCGAAAATATTTAAAACTCAATCATTCTTCAAAGCTTCTCGTTTTCATAAAATTTAATCCTCGTACATCACATATTTCGCTCTGATTTTTTGAAAATTTTCCAAATCATTTTTCCAGGAATCTTTAATTTCTTTGGCAGTTTTTCCGGCGATGATCTGTTTTCTCAATTCATCAGTTCCTGCTAATTTATCAAAGAACAAATTCTTCAAAAAGAAATCCTGTTGCGGATTTTTATAGTCTTTATAAGCTTTCAAAAGCCATTCTAAATTCAATGCCTGCAGATTTTCCGGATATTCTGACAGGTTTTCACCGTAACACAATTTCCCGTTCAGGAAAGGATCTTTTGCTCCCGCAGATGGTTTTGGTGTAAACTGATACGGCAAATTTTCAGTCCAGGGAGAACCATAAATCTGGAAAGGCAAATTGGTTCCGCGACCTACGGAAACCTGCGTTCCTTCAAAAAAACACAAACTCGGATAAAGGTTAATGGATTTATCATTTGGCAAATTCGGTGACGGTTGCGCTGAGATTTCGTAGCGTTGTTTTTTATGATAACCCTGCATCGGTATTAAAGTATATCTCGTCTGAATTCCTTTGTCGAGCCATTTTTCACCATTGACCATTTTCCCGTATTCGCCGATTGTCAAACCGTACACCACTGGAACATTGTGCATTCCGACAAAGCTTTTCCACGCATTTTTCAAAACCGGTCCGTCAATATATCCGTCGTGCGGATTTGGCCGGTCGAGAACAATCACTTCTACTCCATTTTCTGCCGCCGCTTCCATTACATAAGTCAAAGTTGAAATATAAGTATAGAACCGCACACCAACATCCTGAATATCAAAAAGAACAATATCAATTCCTTTTAATTGTTCTGATTTTGGCTTTTTATTGTTTCCATAAAGCGAAACGATCGGAATTCCGGTTTTGGTATCCACCCCGTTTTTCACGTGTTCACCGGCATCAGCATCACCACGGAAACCATGTTCAGGGGCAAAAATCGATTGTATGGTAATATTGTTTTTAACTAAAAAATCAACCAGAAAACTTTTATCTTTCAGCAAGCCGGTTTGATTGGTAACGATTCCAATGGTCTTGTTTTTCAGCAGAGGGAGATACAGTTCCGGGCGGTCTGCTCCGGCTTTAAAACAATTTTCATCAAGGTTTTGGGCAAAACTGATTTGGCAAAAACCAAAATAAATTAGCACAATCAGAAGTAAATCTTTATTTTTGAGGCTTAAAATCATACGATTGAATTTTCCGTTATATTTTTCTAAAAAAATTGCTTTTTCCAAAGATAACAAAAATAATCTTTCACGGGTTATTGTCTTTATTGGTAGGCTTTCCGTCGCGCTTGGCGTGATTGTTTCGCTCATCACCATTTCGACCGGTGTGGGGTCCAAGAAAGCCATCAAAGAAAGAATGGCCGATTTCTCCGGGCACATTTCGGTAAAATCCAAGCAGTCCAACAATTCCTACAATTCCTCCATTTTAAGTAATGACGGTCTTCTGCTCGATAAAATAAAAGCCCTCCCCGATGTGGCTTCTACCCAAAAATATGTTGCAGTAAGCGGGATTCTGCGGAACGAACATAATTTCGCCGGCATCATTTTTAAAGGAGTCGGCAAAGATTTTGACTCGGCCAGATTCCGTAAATTTTTAGTGGCCGGACATGCGCCTGTAATTACCGAACAGGGATTTAACAATGGAATTTGCATATCGCAAAAAATAGCAACCGATCTTCATTTAAAAATTAAAGACAGTATCGTCGCGATCTTTTCCAAAGAAAACCAAAGTCCTTTATACCGAAAATTTGAGGTGGTTGGGATTTATAAGACCGACATCAAGATGATTGATGATTTATTCGTCATTGGCGGAATTAACCATGCCCGGAAAATTCAGGGAATGAAAGATGCTGAAATTGGCGGAATCGATATTTTCCTGAAAAACATTAATAATATTGATGAAGATGCCCCCAAAATCGACGAACTGGTCGGTTATAAAAACTATACGGTAAAAGCCACCGATGAATATCCGCAGATTATGGATTTCATTGCGATTTTCGACACCAATATTGCCCTGATTATTACCATTATGCTGGTCGTGGTGATCATTAACATCATTATGGTTTTATTGATTTTAATTATTGAAAGAACCAATTCCATCGGAATGCTGAAAACCCTGGGCGCAACCAACGGACAAATCCGAATGATATTCATTAATTATACTTTAATGATTATGATTCCCGGTTTGGTCTTCGGAAATTTAATCGGACTGGCGTTTTTATTCATTCAAAAGTATTTCGGCATCATTACATTAAATCCTGAAAACTACTATATAAGTGTTGTTCCTGTCGAAATCAATTTGATCCATATTGTATCAATATCTTTGGGAATCCTTATCGTTTCAGGCATCTCATTAGTCCTGCCGAGTTATTTGATCAGTAAAATATCTCCGGTAAAAGCCATTAAATACAATTAAATTTTAAAATTATATCTTTGCAGATTCGTAAATTTCCTATCGATTTTTACGAAATCAACAATAATAAAAACGTCATTTAAATCTATTTAAAATCTTATTTTTAAAAAGTGAAAGTGAACAATAAAATATAAAACGGTTATGAAATACGCACAAAATATTCTTGAAACCATCGGAAATACGCCGCTTGTAAAACTTAATAAAGTTTTGGGTGAAGATTTCCCGGCTATGGTTTTAGCAAAAGTAGAAACCTTCAACCCAGGAAATTCTGTAAAAGACAGAATGGCTTTGAAAATGATTGAAGATGCCGAGAAAGACGGTAGATTAAAACCCGGAGGAACCATTATCGAGGGGACTTCCGGAAATACGGGAATGGGTTTGGCTTTGGCCGCAATTGTAAAAGGCTACAAATGTATTTTCGTAACTAACGCGAAACAGTCTAAAGAAAAAAATGATATTTTAAGAGCAGTTGGCGCTGAAGTAATCGTTTGTCCAACAGACGTAACGCCAGAAGATCCACGTTCTTATTACAGTGTTTCGAAGCGGTTGGGAGAAGAAATTGAAAATGGTTGGTATGTGAATCAATATGATAATTTATCAAACAGACAGGCACATTACGAACAAACTGCACCAGAAATTTGGGAACAAACCGACGGAAAACTCACGCATTTTGTTGCAGGCGCAGGAACGGGCGGAACCGTAACCGGTTGTGGAACGTTCTTCAAAGAAAAAAATGCTGACATCAAAGTGATCGGAGTCGATACTTACGGTTCCATTTTAAAAGAATATCATGAAACGGGCGAATTTCATCCGGAACACGCTCATTCTTACATTACAGAGGGAATCGGCGAAGATATCATTCCTCAAAATTACGACATGTCGGTGATCGACCATTTCGAAAAAGTGACTGATAAAGACGGTGCGGTTTACGCCAGAAAACTGGCAAAAGAAGAAGGCATTTTCTGCGGCTATTCTGCCGGAAGTGCCATTGCCGCTTTAATTCAGATGAAAGATCAGTTCACCAAAGATGATGTGATTGTGGTTTTACTGCACGATCACGGCTCCCGATATGTTGGGAAAATCTATAACGATGAGTGGATGAAAGAAATGGGTTGGTTGTAAAAAAAACCTTGTGATTCCCTTCCCTGAAGGTGGGATTTTTTTAAAAAAATTGACGGGGAGTTATAAATTAAAAGATAAAGTCGGGCATTTGTCCGACTTTCCTTTTTACCTAATTTTATTGAATTCAATGTGGAAAACTCACAAAAGTTCAGTCAGTTTTTGAGTTAAATTTTTTCTCGAAAACTGCTCGATATTGTGTGTTTGAGAATCTGACATTCCCGTTTTCCAATCCTCGAACTGTTGCAGCAAAAACGCTTTTAATGCTGATTCATCAGCGTACGAAAAATGTTTTCCAGCGTTGGTTTCACTTAAAATTTTCTTGACATCACTTTCTTCCGGACCGAAGGAAAGAATCTGTTTTCCGGTCGCTAAATATTCGAAAATCTTTCCTGGAATAATTCCTTTCGAACATTCATCAGCGAAATTGGTAATCAGTAATAAATCCGACTCGTTCATTTCTGCATTTGCTTCGGAATGAGAAAGATATCCTAAATTATTGACCGAATTCTTAAGTTCAGATTCTTCGATTTTGGTCAAAACTTTATCATCAATTCTTCCTACAAATTTTAATACAAAATCATTTTTAAAGTCTATATTTTCTGTCAGTAATTCCTGTAATACTTTCCATAGTATTTCTGGATTCCGCAACTGTTCAAGAACACCGATATAACTTAAAGTGAAATTTTTTCTGTAATCACTCCGGCTCCGCTCAGCGACCGGATCGTTCCGATCAAAACCGTTGGTAATACAAAATGCGTTGGCTCCTTTTTGCCTGAAGTTTTCCGCATCGGAGAAACTCGTCGCTAAAGTGATATCCGCCTTTTCAAAAACCTGCTGTTCGAGGTTTCTATGTTTCTGATCGGCAGATTTTGTGAGTTTTAAATGTTTATAATAAGAGATTTCTGTCCACGGATCACGGAAATCGGCAATCCATTTCAAATCGGGAAATTCCTTCTTTAATTCTAAACCGATCAAATGCATCGAATGCGGCGGACCAGTGGTCACAAAAGCATCGAAATCATTTTCCTTCAAATACTTTTTCAAATATTCAACAGAAGGTTTCACCCAAAAAACCCGCGCGTCAGGAATGAAGAAATTTCCACGCACCCAAATGGAAAGTTTGGATTTCCAGGATTGGTTTTTTCCGACATCAAATTGTCCGGCTTTGAATTTTTTGTTGTCTTTACCGAAAATTTCAGCCAACTGATAAGGTTCCCAAATCTTTGTTTTAATGACTTCTAAATCGTGTGAAACTTCTTTTCCTAGTGTTTCATCAATAATCGGATAACTCGGATTTTCAGGAATAAAAACGGTGGGTTTCCAGCCGAAATCGGGTAAATACTTCACGAATTTCAACCAACGCTGAACACCTGGTCCGCCGGCTGGCGGCCAATAATAGGTGATGATTAATATTTTCTTAGGAGATTTCATTGATTATTTGATAGGAGTTGACAACCATAAAGTTGCTTTTAAAAATTACAATTCATCATTGTAAATGCATAATAGAAATTCAAACCATTAAGAGATTAAGAGTAATTAAGACTTCATCATCTTAATTTCTTAATGGTTCATTTTTAAATTTCATTAGCTTTCTTCTTTTTCCACATCCACCAAATTCCCAATCCGCTCAGCAACAAAAATAATCCAAATGCAATCATCGAAATGACTTTTCCTTTTGCAATCACTTCCGGTGCGAAAATCATTTTTATGCTGTGTTTTCCGGCAGGAACATATACTGCTCTTAACAAATAATCTGCTTTGATGTAAGGAACTTCTTTTTCATCAACAAACATTTTCCAACCTTTTGGATAATAGATTTCCGAGAATACAGCTAATTGCGGTGTTTTCGATTGCGAAGTGAATTCGAGTTCGTTGGCTTCGTATTTTTTCAGATCCAAAAATGCGGTAGAATCCTGCTGCAAAGGTTTTCCGTCAAAATATTTCTGGTCTGCTTTCGCAATTACAGCCACTCTTTTATTATCAATTACTCCGATCTGATCCAATTCTTCATTTGGTGTACCGGCAAATTTTAATTCAGAAACAAACCACGCGTTGCCATTTGCATCAGCATTGGTTACCACTTTCGGCTGCTCGGGACTGCCAAAAATCATATACTTGGTATTGAGCATATTCAGGATTCGAGGAACTTTTACCGTATCCATTTTACCAAAATACTCATTGATCAGATCATCATACCTCCGTAATTTCACCGCGTGATAACCTCCGACAGATGATTTAAAATAAGAAGTATTGGTTTCATTAAACGGTCCTAAAATCTGATTATAGATCCGATAATGTCCACGGTCTTTTTCTGCAAGAGTCTCCAGAGTCTTGTTCATATCCGCATTATCCAGCAGTGATTTCAAATTGGCGTTATCGCCTACTTTCTGCATCAACAATTCTGAATTTTCGGTCTGGAAAGGATTTTCGGTAAAAGATTTATCAATGAAATTATCATTGTTCAGATACCTTTTATTCACACTCCACAAATCAAATAAACTCACCAAACCGATAATGACAATCGCTATGTTCTGAGTGATTTTATTCTTTAAACTTAAAAATAAAACTCCCGCTGTAATTGCAACAAAAACGATTGCTTTTATCGCATCAACACTGAACATTTTAAATCGTTCATCCACTAAGAAATCCAATAAAAAAGGCGGCAGATAGGTTTTTTCGGTAGGCGTATAAAATCCTAAAATCGACTTTCCAAAAAGCAATAATAAAAACGTAATTCCTAAAACAGCAGAACTTACATAAATCAAAGTTTTCTTCTTGTAATCTTCAGTTAAAATATTTTCGGCTGAAGTTTCAGTCTTTTCATTTGAATTAAAGAAACGGTACAATCCTAAAATTGCAATCAATGGAAATAATAATTCTACAACGACCAAAATAGAACTTGGCGCTCTGAATTTATTATAGAAAGGAACGTAATCGATGAAGAAATCGGAAACGATCATAAAGTTGCTTCCCCAAGCCAAAAGAACGGTCAAAACTGACGCTCCTAAAATCCAGTATCTGTATTTCTTCCAGGCAAAGAAAAATCCTAAAACAGCCAGAAAACAAACTACGGCTCCTTGATAAGCCGGTCCTGAAGTTCCAGGTTGTTCGCCCCAGTAAGCCAGTGAGCTGAAACCTTTAGAAATCCGGTCCATTTCCTGTTGGGAAGTCACATTTTCCTGAACCAATTGCTGCAGTTTCGCCATCATTTGATCAGAACCTTCTTCATTGCTTGCACCGCCCATTAATCGGGGAATAAACAGATTCAAAGTTTCCAGTTTGCCGTAACTCCACATCAACATGCTTTCTTTATCCATGCCCGACTTGTCGGCAGAATGTTTTTCATTATCTAAAATTTGCTTTCCGCGAACGGTTTCGGTGATGTATTCTGAATTCGCCATAATCCGCTGGGAATTCATTCCAATTCCAAGAACAAATGCAAGTGCCAAAACTCCCGTTGAAATACCAAAATGTTTCCAATCGGTTTTCCCCTGAAACGCACGAATGAGTTCTGATAAGAATAAAAAAGCAAGCGCAATAAACAGATAATAAGTCATTTGCGGGTGATTGGCCGCAATTTGCAAGCCCATAAAAAGTGCCGTAACAATAAATCCGACCACATATTTCTTGCGGATATACACCAAAAGTATTCCGGCTAAAAGTGGCGCAAAATAAGCAACCGTATGTATTTTACCGTTATGTCCGGCAGCAAGTGCAATATAGAAATACGTGGAAAGCCCAAAAAAAGTAGCACCCAAAAGTGCGTATTTCCAATTTCTGACCGCCACTAAACCTAAAAGAAAAAACCCTGAAAAAAGCAGAAAAATATAGTTTGCCGGTTTTGGCAAAAAGTTGAGCAAATTATCAATGTTTTTAATAACATCACCCCGGAACTGCGCTCCCATCTGATAAGTCGGCATACCGCCAAACATAGAATCGCTCCAGTAGGTTTCTTTTCCATTTTCTGCACGGTAATCCAGGAGTTCTTTGGCGCCGCCTTTGTACTGAACGATATCATGCTGAAAAAGTTGCTTCCCAGTCAAAACAGGATTGGCATAAATAACCGCCAGCACAATGAAAACCACCAGGCTTCCGATAATGAAAATTAAGTTTTTATTTTTTAACATTCTTTAGGTTTATTATTGAGAAAAACCCTTCGACATGGTCAAAGGATTTTCAAATTTCTATTTTTGTTTAGGTTCTTTAACCTCTTCGTAATCTACGGTTTCTGCATCCCACTTGATTTTCGAATCCAACTTTTCTTTGGGTTTCTGTTGGTTTGCATTTTCATCATTTCTGGGCTGTGGAAATTTAAAAATTTTAGTAAAAAACATTCTTTTTAAAAAATTCCAAACAAAAAAAATGATTACTGTGGTTAGAATTAATTCTAATATATATTTCATTTCTTATTTTTAGTAATGGAGAAAGGTTTCTTTAAAACAGTCCGTGCAATCCTATTTTGAAGGATTTACAATAACCGTTGAATTAGAAACAGATTTCATTGTTTGAGACTGTTTACCATCTGAAAGTGTTTCTGCTTGGGTTGTTTTCACCGCAATATTCTGATTTTTCACCCAACCGGTTTTTTGATCCAATGTGATTGTTCCATTCTGTGACAACTCAGAACTCATTGATCTGGTGACCCCTTCCTGGGTTTGTTTATCCGATTTTTTAGGAATTCCTCCCGCAACCGAAATTTGTGCAATTCCGTCGCCCACACTTTTCAGCGTGTATGTTGTAGTCAATTTTATTTTTCCGTCCGGCGTTGCATTTTCGCTTGCAGACCATTTATCGCCAATCTTCACTCCTTCTGCCGGAATCAAAACCAGATTTTTGGTGAACTGGTCTTTCAGCATTTTTTCATTAAAGCTTTGTTTAAAACTGTTGATAAAGCCGGCTTTGTCTTTGGCATCTTTTATTGTTGATCCCACAGAAGCACTAATTTTGTTATAAACCGCATCAAAACCTGTGATGGAAATCACTTTTCCGGTTTCGGTCATTTTCAACTTTAATTTATTTCCGACCAAAGCTTTATTCACTTTCCACATCATTTTCAGCTGCTCCTCTTTGGGTTCGGCTTGTTTCGTATCAACAGTCACCGTTTTACCATTCGCCGATTGGGAATTTCTTTTTCCTGTTAAATTGATGGTAATATCATAAACGCCGTCTTTAAAATCATTAACCGTAAATGACATTTCGTCAGTCGTTTCGCTGGTGCCACTTTGCGATTTTCCATCTGGAGCGGTCATTGTCTGAACATCTTTCTGGTAAGTGACCAAAGGATAAGTCTGGCCTTTTTCTAATTTGAAAGTCTGCCTGTAAACTCCCAGAGAATCTCTAATTGCAAGAACCTGTTCTGCTGTTTGTTCAATTTTCAATGAATCGGTGCCGGAAGTTGGGACTTCTACGGTGATGGTTTTTCCGGTTTGGGGATCAACTTTGGTAACGGTTTTGGTTTCTTTTTTACAGGCAACTAATGTTATAGAAAGAAGCGCAATGGCTGTGAATTTTTTCATTTACTGATTTTTCTCAATTTTATTTAAAGTCGTTTGTTAAAGATTTTGCTTTTTTACAAACGGAATACAAATTTAAGGTAATTATTTCTCATGGTTTCAAACATTATCAATATTTTAACAGTCTTTTAATAATTAAAATAAGGAATGAATTACTTTTATCCTATCACAAAAAAAGTCGGATTAAAACCCGACTTCGATATCTATTTCAAAATTTATTTTTCGGAAATTGTTTTCAAAGCATTCAAACCTTCTCCGTACGATTTATCCATTTGACTATCCATAAACAATTTCATCAGGTTCATCGGATAATCCAGTTCGCAATCCATATCCCAGGTTACTTTTGTAGCGTTTCCTTCTGGCGTAAGAATAATGTTTGAAGTAGCATCGCTTTCAAAAGGTTTAAAGAAAACCATTTTGGTCGATTGTTTCTGATTGGGAACCAGCGCCGTAATTTCCTGGCATCCGCTTCCTGCTTCTTTATTGCCATCCCAACAATATTTATCGCCGATTTGTCCGGGATTTCCAGAATAAGTTACCTTCAGATTGGGATCCAGCTTCATCCAGGGATTCCATTCATTAAACGCTTTTGTGGAATTAATATGGGAATACACTTTTTCCGCGGATGCATTAATGACAATCGATTTTTCAAAATGATACGCTTTTCCCATGACCAGCATCGTAATGATCAGAACAGCAACGATTGCCAGCAGGATTTTTAATAGTTTTTTCATGGTTTTTTAGAATTTTGTTAAACCAAAGATAAAATATAATTTTCAGTAAATTTGCTGTTCAATCTTTTAAAGATAAAATTTAATTAAACTTCAGTCACAAATGCAAAATTCATTATTACAAACATTTACCACAAAATATCAATCCGCGCCGTTCAATGATATTAAAGAAGAACATTTTCTTCCTGCTTTTCAGGAACTCATTAAAGTTTCGGAGAAGGAAATCGATGGAATTGTTGAAAACGGGGAAGAACCCACTTTCGAAAACGTGATCGAAGCTTTGGCTTTCTCAGGTGAAAAACTTGAAGTGGTTTCCAGTATTTTTTTCAATTTGAATTCTGCCGAAACCAATGATGAAATCCAGAAAATCGCTCAGGAAGTTTCGCCGCTTTTAACAGAATTCTCGGCCAATATTTCTCAAAACAAAGCTCTTTTTGAAAAGATAAAAAAAGTGTTTGACCAAAAAGAAAAATACAGTCTTAATGATGAACAGCAAATGCTTTTAAATGAAACTTACAAAGGTTTTGTAAGAAGCGGTGCTTTGTTAAATGAGGCTGACAAAGAAAAGTTTAAAAACATCAGCATTGAATTATCCACGAAATCACTGCAGTTCGGGCAAAATGTTTTGGCAGAAACCAATAATTATTTCAAACATATTACCGACGAAAAAGAACTGGCAGGAATTCCGGAAGCGATTTTACAGCAATACCGCGACGAAGCCAAAGAGCGAAATCTCGACGGTTTTGTGGTGACTTTGCAATATCCGAGTTTTCTTCCGTTGATGACTTACGCTGAAAACCGAGAGCTGCGGAAAGAACTGGCGTTAGCAAACGGGAAAAAATCTTTCCAAAATAATGAATTCGACAATCAGAATTTAATTAAAGAAATCATTGCTCTGAAACAGCAAAAAGCAAAACTTCTGGGTTACAAAAATTACGCTGATTATGTTCTGGAAGAAAGAATGGCGAAATCTCCGGAGAAAGTAAAATCATTTTTAAATGAACTTTTAGAGAAAGCAAAACCTTTTGCAGAAAAAGAAATCGAGGAACTGAAAACCTTAGCAAAAGCAGACGGCATTGACCAAATGGAAAGTTATGACCACACATTCTACGCCGAAAAATTGCGCAAACAAAAATTCGATATCGATGATGAAGAACTGAAACCCTATTTCCAGTTAGAGAAAGTTCAGGACGCTGTTTTCGGTCTGGCCAAAACGCTTTTTGGGTTAAAATTTAAGGAAACTACGGAAATTCAGAAATATCACGAAGAAGTAAAAACCTACGAAATCTTCGAAGGCGGAACATTCAAAGCCCTACTTTACGCTGATTATTTCCCGAGAAAAGGCAAAAGAGCCGGCGCCTGGATGACGAGTTTTAAAAGCCAGTCCATTAAAAATGGTAAAAATAACCGTCCCCATATTTCTGTGGTCTGCAATTTTTCAAAACCGACTTCCGACACGCCAAGTTTATTGACTTTTCAAGAAGTAACGACGCTTTTCCATGAATTCGGACATGCTTTACACGGTATTTTGGCGAACACAACTTACCCGAATCTTTCAGGAACTTCGGTAAAATGGGATTTTGTGGAACTTCCGTCGCAGTTTTTAGAAAACTATTGCTATGAACCCGAATTCCTGAAAACCTTTGCTAAACATTATGAAACCGGCGAAGTTTTACCAAACGAAAAAATTCAGAAAATCTCAGATTCCAAGAACTTTATGGAAGGTTATCAAACTTTAAGACAAATCGGATTTGGAATTCTGGATATGGGCTACCATACGATTCCTGAAAAAGTGGCCGATATCAAAACCTTTGAAGTAGAAGAAACCAAAGCGACCAATCTTTACCCAAGCAACCCCGAAACAGTGATGAGTACAAGCTTTTCCCATATTTTTCAGGGAGGATATTCCGCGGGATATTATTCTTATAAATGGGCGGAAGTTTTAGATGCCGATGCTTTTCAGTATTTTAAAGAAAATGGGATCTTCAACCCGGAAATCGCAGCGAAATATAAAGTTTTGCTTTCTTCCGGCGGAACAAAAGATCCAATGGAACTGTATAAAAACTTCAGAGGAAGCGAACCGAAAGTAGAGAGTTTGCTGAAGAGAGCATTTGGATAAAACACTGACTGTTATTACTTTATAAATAAAACAGCAACTTAAGCATTCGTATTTTAAACATTAAAGAATTAGGAATATTAAGGATTTATTCGGTAATTAAACTTTAGAAAAATTTCAAGATTTAAAATTCATTAATTAAAATAAAAAAGAGTTTACTGTAATGGTAAACTCTTTTTTTATGATAATTTTAAATTTATAAATTCCGATTTTGCACTGCCTTACTTCTCGCTTTTGCCAACATAGGAATCGAAATCAGCCCCATAACGATCATAATCACCAGTTGCATCGTGTGCGAAATAAAAGCGTAGGAAAGGCCGACTTCACCTCCTTCTTCAGGGTTTTTACCCATCGAAAGAAACAACGCCATAATTCCGAATTTCAGCGCCAAGTGAAAAGCACCGATTCCGCCGGAAGCGGGAACCATCATTCCTAAAGTCCCAACGACGATAATGAAAAAACCGTCTGCAAATGTAAACTGAGAAGTTTCCGGTAAAGAAAAACAAACTAAATAGGCCGCCAGATAATAGGAAATCCAGATTCCTAAAGTGTAGGCCAGGAATTTTCCTTTCTGTTTCATTTTGAAAATGGAGGTCAGACCCGCAAAAATTCCTTTTGCAAAATGTATAACTTTTTGATAAATGGGAAACCGCTCCATTTTTTTTCTGAACACCAAAAACAAAACAGCGGTTACTGCAAGAATTAAAAGAATTAGATAAATTTTCGAGTTGGAAGCATTTGTTTCTGTCTTTCCTTTTTCTTCGGTGATATAATTATAAAAAGCGATAAAAGCTTTGTATTTAAAAATCAATGTCAGACCCAAAAACCCAACCATGCAGATTAAATCGACCACGCGTTCCAGAATAATGGTTCCGAAAGATTTTTCGACCGGCACATTTTCCACTCCAAATAACGCCGTTGAGCGTGCCAATTCACCACTCCTGGGAATGGTAAGATTCATTAAATATCCGAAGGAAATCGTCCAGAATGAGTTGGAGTTTGAAATAGCATAACCCATCGGTTCCAGCAAAAGATTCCAGCGGACCGCCCGAAACCAGTACGCAAGAATTCCGAATAGGGCTGCGATGAAAACCCAGAGATAATTGGCTTTTCCGAAATAGCCCATTATTTTTTTAAACTCCATTCCCTTCAGGGCAAACCACATAAAAAGCGTCGCAATGCCGAGGGAAACCGCAATGGTTAAAAAGGATTTAAAAGGATTTGGTTTTTTGTCCTGTTTCAAAGTAGGGGAAATTTTCAGAAATTAAGTAAGAAGATTGGTGTGCTCGTCCGGAAAGATAATTTTCGGCTGAAAGGTTTTTGCTTCTTCCGGCGTCATCTGAGCATACGACATGATAATGATGATGTCGTTTTTCTGCACCCGTCTTGCTGCGGGCCCGTTTAAACAAATTTCGCCTGATTTTCTTTTCCCTTTGATTGCATAAGTATCGAACCGCTCGCCGTTATTGACGTTGACGATATAGACTCTTTCGCCTACGATAATTCCGGAAGCTTCCAGCAATTCTTCATCAATAGTGATGCTCCCAATATAATTAAGGTCGGATTCGGTCACGCGTACGCGGTGTATCTTTGATTTAAAAACTTCAATTAGCATGGCGCAAATTTAATTATTTTAATTAAAGGAATAAAATTAATTTTCATTTTCAATTCTCACCTCATTTCTCATTAACAATTAAACAATAAAAAGAAACGAAGCGGCCATTTATTTTAACAATAATGAAATACCGATTTGGATTTAGTACGGAATTCCATAATTCGTAATTACAATTAACAATAATTATTTTTCATCCAATAGCGATAAATATTGAGTTTGGCACGAAAATAAAACGCGGAAACATCGATTAAACACAAAATTATGGATTGTATATTTTGTCCAGTATTCAAGAATTTTATTGAATATTGATTAAATTTTAGCAAATAATTTGCACAATATGAAAAATGTTTTATATTTGCTTTAACAATGGAACTAACCTTAACTAATTAATATTATGAACAAGTCTGAATTAATCGACGCTATCGCAAAAGATGCGAACATTACAAAAGTTGCAGCAAAAGCTGCCCTTGAATCTTTTATCTCTAACGTTACTGATACTTTGAAAAAGAAAGATGGTAAAGTTTCTTTAGTAGGATTCGGAACTTTCTCTGTAGCAGAAAGAGCTGCAAGACAGGGAATCAACCCAGCTACTAAAAAGCCAATCAAAATTGAGGCAAAAACAGTTGCAAAATTCAAAGCAGGTTCTGATTTAGCAGACGCTGTAATGGGTGGTAAGAAAAAATAATCTATCGATTATATTAAAAAAATAAGTCCCGAATATTCGGGACTTATTTTATGGGGCTAACCGTGAAATTTTCCAGTTAAAATCTTCCTGTAATTCATAGATAATCCGGTCGTGTAAACGGTTTGGTCGGCCTTGCCAAAATTCTATTTCATAAGGCTTTGCCAGATAACCACCCCAATTTTTTGGTCGTTGAATTTCTATATTTTCAAATTCTTTTTCAAGATTTTTCAACTTTTCCTCTAGATATTCCCGATCCGGAATTACCTGACTTTGTGGCGAAACCACCGCTCCCAATTGACTTCCTTTGGGGCGGGAATGAAAATAACCGTCACTTAAATTTTCAGCCAATTTTTCTAAATCTGCTTTTATAATGATCTGCCGTTCTAAACTGGGCCAGAAAAAATGCAGACACGCTTTGTGATTGCTTTCAATCGCTTTTCCTTTTCTGCTCTCATAATTGGTGTAAAAAATAAAACCTTCCCAAGTGAATGATTTCAACAAAACCATTCTGGTTCGCGGACAGCCGTCATTTTCAAGGGTAGAAATCGCCATGGCATTGGCCTCTGAAATGTGAGGATTTTGCTCAGCATCCAGGAACCAATCCCGAAACTGCTCCATTGGGTTTTCTTTAATCTGATTTTCCAAAAGTTCCGCGCGGTTGTAGATTTTTCTTTTGTCGTGCAAGTTTTCCATTAAATTTTTATTACATTTGGTTAAAGGTTTTTATTTAACCTGATTTATCAGATGAATTATTCTTACAAAGGTAAAATTTTAATTTCCACTCCCGATATTTCGGGCGACATATTCTCACGCTCTGTCGTTTTGATCGTTGACCATAATGAGAACGGTGCTTTTGGACTGATACTCAATAAAAAAAATAAAAACATGAGTTCAAGACTGCTCGAAATCTTCGAATTCCAGGTTGCAGTTTATGATGGCGGTCCGGTAGAAAACGACAAGATTTTTTTCATTTGCAAAGGCAAGAAAATCACAGAAGAATATCTGGCAATAGACAAAGAATACTATCTCACTGAAGATATTGAAAAGGTAATTTCTTCCATTTTAGATCAACAGATTTCCATCAACGATGTGAAGGTGTTTTCCGGATATTCCGGTTGGTCCAGTCAACAGTTGGAGAGCGAAATCCTTAGAAAAATATGGACTCCGGTAGATGTATATAATCTGGATTACACGTCTCCAAATGATCAGAGTCTCTGGAAAAATATCATGCAGAATCTAGGTGGGGATTATCTTTTGTGGGCCAATGCGCCGGAAGATGTATCGATGAATTGATTAGCGGTTGGAAACCGGCATAAATTATCTTGTTTCTTCACTTTTTTGGCGTTTTAAAACTTTAACAGAACTTTAATACTCAGGGGTATAATTTAAAGATTGCAACCCCGTTATTATTATAATTAAAATCTAAAAAACCCGGTTAATGACTTTCTTTAAAGGTTGTTAACTGGGTTTGTCAATTTTTAAAGGAAGCTGGTTTTCCATTTTTCCACCATTTCCGCAAACCTTTCTTTTCCAAATGTTTTATTCCGGATTTTGGTAACAGAGAAAATTCCTTTTAAATCTGAAATCATCAAAATCTCTTCTGCTTTTTGAGATTCAAAGGCAATCATTTCTGACTCTTGAATCTGAGCCAAATTATTTTTATGAATAAAGGTGACAAAGTTTTCCATCAGTGGCGAAATATAGGCTCCTTCTGAGGTTTTAGGGATCTTAATGGTATTATTTTCCAGGAATAATAAGTTCCCGCAGACACTTCTGGCAATTCTTTTATTGGGGTTCAGGAAAATAATGTCATCCAGATCATTTTCCTTCGCATAAATTTCTGCGTAGATATTTTCCGGACAATGAACATGAATACCGCTTAGAACATTGGCATTCACGTTGATTTCCTTAATCAAATCAAGTTCATACTCTCTTTGAACCGACAAAATATCATCAACTTCATCGACTTCGAAATAATAAGAAATCCCACTTTTTGAAAGTTCCTTTTCATCTGCATTCCGATAGACAAAGAAATGAATAATTCCATTTTTAAGTTCCTGTTTCAGGACTTTTTCCCCGAATAAATTCTGGAAAAATTCCAAAGTGTAAGACAACGGAATCGCCATTCTCATTTTACGCATCGAAGCCATTAAATAAAAATAACATTCTTCCGCCATAATCAATTCAGCGTTGCGGATAAAAAAAGAAACCTGTACCGCATCACCATATAAAAAGGCGCGGTTGTGGGTTTGAAAATTCTCAGAAGCAAAAGATAATTTCACAATAGACCGTATTTTAGCAACAAAAAATGAACGATAAATCGTTCATCTTTTTATTTAGATTAAAAAAATTAGGATGCGCCTAATTTTAATTTTAAATTTTCGATTAAATTTTCCCAATAGAGGCGGTTTTCTTCTTCGTCGCCGGCATCACAGAAATCAGTAATATTCAGGGCCAGATCATCAGTAATATCATCAATAACGATGGTCATTTCAAAATAATTTTTCGTTCCTTCATCCTCTTCCCATCGAAAACGCACAAAACTTTCGGGTTTGTAACGAATAAGCGTCGCTTTTTCTTCGGGACCATTGCTCCAACTAAAATAGAAGTCGTCTCCTTTTTCCACCACGTCATCCGCAAACCACTCAGAAAGTCCCTCTGCGCTCGCCATATATTCATACAAAATCTCTGACTGACAGTGCATTGGAAACTCGTATTGCACTTTCGTTTTCGCCATATTATTACCTTTTTTTAATGTCTCGCAATATATAAATTAATTTTTAATATACGCAATATATTTGCGGAAATACTTTAAGGCATTAGGAGCAACTAAATGGTATTTTCTTACAAAACCCGTCCCGCTGTCCGCTATATCCGCGATTCTGAAAAACCGGTTTCAAAACCATGACATATATCATCGCGGGATGCCGCTTCCATCGGGGCTAAGAAAAAGTTCCTTTTCTATTTTAAATATTTTTTTTCAAAACATCTTTCCATTTTACTGAAAGAATCAAATCGTAGTCTTTACAAGACTTTTTCAAATTAATGAATTTACAAGGTTTCAAAGCTTGTTAAATTCCGCCATACATTTGGGGTTGAGAATTCGATTTTTGTTGATACAGAAGATGAGAAGTACTATTCCATTTCATTTAAAACCTCTAAAATAAATTCGCAACCCTCTTTAATTTCAGCTAAAGAAATCGTAAGCGGCGGCGAAATCCGTAAATATTCATTTCGGTACAGTTGCCAAAAAACGATGAGTCCTTTTTCCATGCAGCGTTTTGCAACTTCTAAAGTGAAATCAGGTGAACCGAGATTCACGGCCAACATCAAGCCTTTTCCGTTGACATTTTTTATTTTTGGATGAACTAATAATTCCCGGAATAAATCTTCTTTTTCCTGGATTTCGTTCATCAAACCACTTTCAATAACTTCATGCAAAGTAGCATAACTTGCGGCGGCAATCAGCGGATTTCCGCCAAAAGTCGTGATATGCCCCAACTTCGGTGAATGAGAAAGACTGTGCATGATCGTTTTCGAACTCATAAAAGCACCTACGGGAACGCCACCACCCATACCTTTCCCCATTACCAGAATATCCGGAATCATGTCCAGATGTTCGAAGGCAAAGAGTTTTCCTGTTCTGCCAAAACCAGGCTGAATCTCGTCGAGAATTAATAAAGCGCCAACTTCTTCACACCGCTTTTTAAGATTCCGGAAATAGTCAGCATCCGGAACTAAAAATCCCGCAGCACCCTGAATGGTTTCCGCTAAAACACAGGCCGTTTTTTCGGTAATCTTATCAAAATCTTCCTGATTATTAAATTCAATAAAACTGACCATCGGCAGGAGCGGACGAAACTCCCGCTTGTGAAATTCATTCCCCGAAACCGACAAAGCGCCGTGGGTATTTCCGTGGTAAGAATTGGTCATCGAAATAATTTCTTCTCTGCCGGTAAAACGTTTGGCTAATTTCAAAGCACCGTCGATTGCTTCTGCGCCGGAGTTGACGAGATAAGTAACCTCTAAAGGTTCGGGCGTAGCATCGGCTAATAGCCTGCATAATTTCACCGGCATCTCCTGAGCGTATTCGCCATAAACCATAACGTGCAGATATTTTTCTGCCTGTGTTTTGATGGCATCTACGATTTTCGGATGTGAATGTCCCAAAGTATTGGCAGAAACTCCGGCTACGAAATCCAGGTATTTTCGTCCGTCTTTTCCGTAGATGTAGGAACCGGAAGCTTTTTCAACTTCAAATCCGGCGGCAAATTGCGTGGTTTGCGCCTGGTATTTAAAAAAATCTGTTTGCATTATATGGTAAATACTGGGTTTTCAGTATCGTTTTTTTCGGGATTGATCTTTGCTTTATTTTGATAATCGTATTGTTGTGTTTTACTCAATTCTGTTTTAATTAAATCCTGCCAATATTTCAATTTATCCGCATCGTTTCCAGAATTAGTTTGTCTATCCATAAGAAGTTGAACTCTGTGAAATTCATTTAAATGCTCATTAAGAATTTCGCTGGCAAAGTCAAATCCTTTCCACAGTTTTGATTTATTTAAAAATAGATCCCTTCTCATCTTTCTGGCATATATTTCAGCCAAATCAAAAATAGTTTGTTGATAGTCTATGAGCTGTTCAACATTTGGCAAATTTGGATTTACCAAAGAAGCCGACTTAATTATTTTAGTAGTTACATTTTGATTAAAATTCTTATTAAAAACACTAAAACCCATCAATTCCCATGATATAATTACTGTACTTCTAATCGGAGATAAAGTATCATCTGTTTTAATATGAAACTCGTCAGTAGAAAGTTTTCTAGATTTGTCCCAAATAATCTCATCTGGTTTCAAAATTTGACTTTGAAAAAAAGGAATCGTAAAAAGAACAAATACTATTTGGAGTAAATTTTTCATAATGTTACTTATCTTTTACTTCCGAACCCTCTTCGGTTTCTTGGCTTCTTCTTTTGCTTTTTCATCATTGATGGCTTTTTGGGCAGCGTTATAAAGAGCGTCGTCGGCTTCGTATTTTATTTCGGGATAATCCGGTGTTTCTACGAAAATATCGCGCCAGGTATGGAGGCGGTCTTTGGTATTCCAGTTGAAATCGGGAAAAAACCTTTGTTCGTGCGAGATTAAACTCATCGGATAAAAGTCGGTATTGGCACCGATGTTACAGGAAATAATCTGAACTTTCCGGTCTTCGAATTCGGCTTCAATTGTGCCACAGGTAGAAAGCGCCACACCGATTCTTTCTACTTCTTTGGTTTTTTCGTTTTGGTCATCGGCGTACGTAATTGATTGTGCGTTACCGATTACTTTTGCCAGCTTGATTTCATTTTCTTTATAATAAACCGTCATCAGTTTTCCTTTCACCTGATGGAATTCATCTTTTAAACTTAGTGAATCCACTTTGCTGATGGCGAACGCATTTCCTATGACGCGCAAGGAATCTATAAACTCCTTTTCGGTATCGAAATACGCTTCTATTTTATCGCCGGTTACCTGTTTCTCGCCGCTCCAGGCGATGGGTTTTCCGTCGAGATGCATGATTCCGTCGGTTTCATTAAAACTTAAGGAATCGGCTCTAACCTGAATATTGGATTTGAACATTCTGGCTTTTTTATAAGCACGCAGGAAACTCTTTTTCTTGAGGGGATTTTGTTCATCTATTTTCTGATAAGCCAAAATACGGTCTGCAGAAAAATACATGGAATCTTTCTCCAAAATTTTCACAGCATACGGTTTATCGGTCATCATCGCGGAGTCTTTTTTCTCGTAGATTTCGCCGTAACCTCCTTTCATATAGCGTTTTTCTAAAGGATCGCGGAGGGTTACATTTCCTTTGGCCGTTCCGAATCCGGTGATTTGATTGAAATACATATCGTCGCCGGTGAGTATTTTTCCATTATAATGAATACGGGAATTTTTCTTTAAATAAACTTCCTTAGAATTCATGTTGTAGGTTCCCTTCTCTGTATAAATTAGATTGGCTGGATTCTTTTTATTGGTAATGGTTGTAGCACCGTTGAATGTTGCGGTATTGGTGTTTTGGTTCTGAATAATATTCACACCTTCCACCGTATATTCGGGATTATCGATTTTCACATTGCCGGAAAAATCAATTAATCTGCTGTTCAAGTCGTAGGTGGCAGATTTGGTGTACATCACGTTGCCGTCTTTGGTAATCGTACCGCCCGTATTGAAATAGGCTTTATTGGAAATGCGGTCGTAATACAGCGTTTCAGTTTCAATGGTTTGTCCGGGATCGACAAGCAATACTTTTTTTCGGGCGATTCCTTTTTGGGTATTTCCGTCGTATTCCATTTCACCGGAAGTAATGACTGAACCGTCGGCATTCTGAAGTTTTACATTTCCGATGGCTTTCACAAAATTCTGTTCCTGATAAAAAATAACCTCATCAGCCGTTAAGACCGAACCTTGGTGGGCGAACTGCACATTTCCGGAGAAGTAGGGATTTCCCTGGTATTTGTCTAAAGCCTTTTGAAAAAAATCGGAATGGATTAATTTCACCTTTTCCGCGGGAGCTCCTTTTTTTGGATTATTAAAAAAAGGATCTTTGACCAAATCCTGGTTGGGCTGGGTATTGATCTGCGCAAAAACATGGGCACTTATGAAGAGAAAAAAAACGAAGATTTTTTTCATTAATCTTTTTTGGTTCCGTAAAAATAAAGTGAATGTGAATCAATATTTACACCAAATGCTGCTTCAATAGAATCTTTGATTCCCTGAATTCTCGGGTCACAAAACTCGATGATTTCCTGAATTTCTTTGTCTGAGCCTTTTTTGTAAATAACCAAATGATCGTGCTGTTTATCGAAATATGATTTTTCGTAGGAAGAAGAAGTCATGGTTTTTTCGCCAAACTGATGTTTTCTGATTAAGCCGGCATCCAGAAATATTTCGATGGTATTGTAAATGGTCGCTTTGGAAACATGGTATTTTTTCTGCATCATCAAAAGGTACAAATCATCAACATTGAAGTGATGCTCCATATTGTAGATTTCTTCTAAAATCGTGTAGCGTTCCGGCGTATTTCGAAAACCTTTATGCTGAAGATATTGTCTTAAAACCTCCTTGATTGTTGAAAAATTAAGTTCTTTTTGTTTAGCGTCCATTAAAAATAATTATATGCAAATTTACCGAATTTTTTATTAACTCCGGTTCACCTTCATTTCTTCCCTGAATGTCATCTTAGGAATCGTATCTATGGAAACTTACCTGCTTAATTTTATTGGTGATAATTTTTTGATCCAGTAAAGGCGCCGACTCTACCACTACATTATGGGCAGAAACTCCCCAGGCTTTAAAGTCATCACTGCCGATATATTTTACAAAATTGTAAATATTGAGTGTGATTTTTTCTTTGACAGTCAACAAAGCATCATTGATGTAAGTATTATCAATAATCACATATTTGAGATCAGGTGGAATATTATAATGGCGAAGTGAAGGGTGACTGCTTCGTGCGGGAATACTTCCCTCTTCCATCATGTCTTCTAAGACCTGGTCGAAATAATCATTGATTCGGCGGTCAATTTTAAAACCGAGCATGAAATTGATCCGGAAAATCGTACCGGGCATAATTTCATCAATGGTATATTTAAAAGTATATGGATCTTCCTGATTGGCAATATTGAGGATGAAATAATGGTCTGCTCTTTTAGGTTGCTTCCGCAAAATAGAATAAATAATCTTGGCTTCTACCTCATCCTGTCTTTTTGCACGGCTTAGGAAAGCGAGATTGGTTGCGTATTTCGGGATGGTTTCATCAAGTTTCATTTCTTTTATTACCGGCACATATTTATCGAGTTTTACAAATTTGATAAACTTTGCTTTAATGAGTCTTCCGTTATACCATGCGTACATGCAAACGGCTATAAATCCACCTAAAACCACCGTCAGCCACCCGCCGTCGAAAAACTTAATAACATTGGCATAAAAGAAACCCAATTCGATGCAAAGATAGACGGCTAAAAAACCGATTGCGAATACCTTCGTAACTCTGGATCTGCTGAGCCAGAAAAACAGTAAGGTAGTGGTCATCAACATCGTAATCGTAATGGTTAAACCATAAGCAGCTTCCATCGCTTCTGACTTTTGGAAATAAATAACCACGATGAAGCAAAGAAACATCAACCCCCAATTGATTTTGGGAATATACATTTGACCTTTAATACCGGATGGATAATCGATTTGCTGATTCGGCCAAAACATCACCGACATCGCTTCTGAAAACATGGTAAAAGAACCCGTAATCACAGATTGACTTGCGATAATTGCAGCAGCTGTTGCTAAAATCACCCCTGGTAAAATCGCCCATTCGGGCATAATTCCAAAAATCGGATTGATTCCCTGCGAAACAGATTCCGGATTATCTAATAACCAGGCACCTTGACCCAAATAATTTAAAACCAACATGGTCTTTACAAAAATCCAGCTCACCCGGATATTTTGTTTGCCGCAATGTCCTAAATCAGAATACAAAGCTTCCGCTCCTGTCGTACAAAGAAATACCGCTCCCATAATCACAATCGCACTGGGTGAATGCTTTATTAAATTATAAGCGTAATAAGGATTAAATGCTTTCAAAATTTCGAGATGATCAAATAAATGAACTGAACCAAATATCCCTAAAACCAAGAACCAAACAACCATCACCGGACCAAAAAACTTACCGATGGAAGCCGTACCAAATTGTTGCACAATAAAGACAAAGGCCAGAATAACCAGCGTAATCGCCACAACCGGAGTATGAGGCGAAAATATCTTCAACCCTTCCACAGCAGACATTACCGTTAATGAGGGGGTAATTATACTGTCTGCTACCAAAGTTGAAGCACCGATAATAGCGATGACATACAGCCATTTTTTCTTAAGCTTCTTGACCAGCGAGTACAGAGATAAAATACCACCTTCTCCCTTATTATCAGCACGCAATGCAATAATCACGTACTTAAAAGTGGTTTGCATCGTCAGCGTCCAGATGATGCAGGAAAGTGCTCCCTCGATATATTCATCGAACGGCAAATTCCCGGTACCATGACGGGCATTTACGATCGCCTTCATAACATACAGCGGTGAAGTTCCGATATCGCCGAAAACTATTCCGAGGGAAACCAAAACTCCTACTGCGGTAAGTTTTTTTGTATCAAAATGAGATAAAGTATCTTGTGACATAGACTGCGAAAAATTTCGTCAAAGGTAAATTAATAAAAGTTGTTTTCTATAACTTTTTATAAATGAAAAAACTCTCTTTCGAGAGTTTTTATCTATTACGCTTTAATATATAAAGCATTTTTAATTTCTTCTTTTACTTTTTCCAATTTCGGGAACCATTCAGCGAAAAGTGGCGCTGAGTACGGTGCAGGAGCATCCGGTGTGGTAATTCTCTTAATCGGCGCATCTAAATAATCAAATGCTTTTTGCTGAACCATATACGTAATCTCCGTTGCAATGGAACCCAGAGGCCAAGCTTCTTCTAAAATAACCAGTCTGTTGGTTTTCTTTACCGACTCTAAAATAGTGTCATAATCTAATGGACGAACCGTTCTTAAATCAATTACTTCTACAGAGATTCCTTCTTTTTCTAAATCCTCAGCGGCCTGAATCGCCATCTTCATAATTTTACCGAAAGAAACCAAAGTGACATCTTTACCTTCTTTTTTAATATCTGCTTTTCCGATTGGGATGTAATATTCTTCTTCTGGGATTTCCATTTTGTCGCCATACATCTGTTCAGACTCCATGAAAATTACCGGATCATTATCCTGAATTGCGGTTTTCAATAAACCTTTTGCATCGTAAGGATTGGAAGGTACAACTACTTTTAAGCCTGGAGTATTTGCAAACCAAGATTCCAAAGCCTGAGAATGCGTTGCTCCCAATTGACCTGCCGAACCAGTCGGACCACGGAAAACGATTGGGCAATTCCACTGCCCTCCACTCATCTGACGGATTTTCGCTGCATTATTTATAATCTGATCAATTCCTACCAATGAGAAGTTGAAAGTCATATATTCTACAATGGGCCTGTTTCCGTTCATGGCTGCTCCGATGGCAATCCCGGTAAATCCGAGTTCTGCAATTGGAGTATCAATTACTCTTTTAGCGCCGAATTCGTCAAGCATTCCTTTAGAAGCTTTGTAAGCACCGTTGTATTCTGCGACTTCTTCACCCATCAGGAAAATGGATTCATCTTTTCGCATTTCTTCACTCATTGCCTGTGCAATCACTTCTCTAAAAGTATATTCCTTCATGATTTATTAAAAAATTAAAGTACAAAAGTAAAGATTTTTTCGCGAATTACCGTACATGCTGATATTAAAAAAGCATCTCAGAAAAGATGCTTTTTATCAAGTTTATTTTTAGAAAACTATTTTACTGCGTGCCAGATCTGCGTTCTTCCGATTAATGAGAATCCTACATAACCTCTTACATTCAGTTTGTCACCATCACGGGTGATGTTACATTTGTATGTTTTTCCTGTTTTAGGATCTGTAATTGTTCCGCCGGTAAACTCTTTACCCTCTTTTTTCATGCCTCTGATCACTTCCATTCCCAGGATGGGTTGATTTTTTCTGTCATCTTTACAGTCGATACAGTTTGCATGTTCGGGTTTAATGAGCAGTTGAGTCACTTTCCCATAATATTTACCATCGGATTTTTTGAAAATCTCTACGATGGATTTCGCCTGTCCCGTTTCATCGTCAATGGTCTTCCATTTTCCTTCGATTTGGGCGTAAGATAGTGTTGCGAATAATAAGGCAACAAAACTGAAAAGTATTTTTTTCATTTTAAAATTATTTTAATTTTTAGTTGGATAAAAGTAATTAAAAATAGTGAAACCACAAATTTTTAACTATTTATATCATAGTAGTCAAAAGTACTGCCAAAATACTAATAATTACACAATGTTTTATTAAAAGTTTTGTAATTAATTCAATTTTCTGTTGATTACCCGGTTCATATAATCCTGATACCAGGCTTTGCTCAAAAGAATGCCTTTTTCTGTTTCCGGGTTTTTCACTTTGTTAATGAGATTTTGCTCCAAACCTTTATCAGAGATATTATAAATCCCGGTCACTTCTTTCCCGTTAAACAAATAAATATAGTTCCCAATCATGAACTGCTCATTAATAGAATCAGAATTGATCACCATGTAATCTTCCTTTTTATCCGACACCAGACTTCTTCCCCAACTTCTTATTTTTTTGTTGTAACCCATTAAATCAGCTAAAGTTGGATAAATATCAATTTGTTGTGCAGGTTCTGTAATTTCTCCTTTCAACTGATATTTTGGATTGGGAGAATAAAACAGAATGGGAATTGAAAACCGGTTCATTGATTTTTCATATTCCGGATAGGCAACCTGATTGGTGTGATCGGCTACAAAAACAAAAATCGTATTGTTGAACCAAGGCATTTTCTCTGCGGTTTTGAAAAATTGCTTTAACGCAAAATCAGTGTAACCAATCGGTTCATGAATTTCGAGTGGTCCTTTTTTAAATTTACCCTGATACTTTTCCGGAACCTTAAAAGGATGATGTGATGAAACCGAAAACAAAGTTGCCATAAAAGGACTTTTCTTCCTGTCTAAAGTTTTCGCGAAATACTGAAAAAACGGTTCGTCCCAAATCCCCCACATTCCGTCGAAATCCGCATCATTGTTATATTCTGTTTTTCCGTAGTAATGTTTGAAACCCAAAATATTGCCGAAACCCAAAAAGCCCATCGACCCGTTTGGCGCGCCATGAAAGAACGAAGTATCATAACCCATATCATTCGAAACCGAAACAATAGACTGAATTTTCTGATTCGAATAAGGTGAACTGGTAAACGCATCTTTCAAACTCGGGATTCCGGCCAATACAGAACTCATTCCATGGATGGACTGTCGCCCATTGGCAAAAGCGTTGGTCGCGATTAAACTTTGCGTGGCTAAACTGTCGAAAAACGGCGTGTACGAAACAAAATTTTTGATCTTCGTATCTTTATTAAAAGCGCCCGAATATTCTTTTCCAAAACTTTCGAGGATGAAAATAACCACATTCGGTTTGGGTTCAACTCCTTGCCTCTGGTACAATTTATCAGCATGAATGTTTTCATCAATAAACTTTTCATTCACAAAATGAACTTCCTGAAAACTGTTGGTATTCATCGTTCTGAAAAAAGAAAAAACACTGTTCAGAACGACATTCGCCTGAGCGGGTTTGGTAACGTGCCGGTTGGCATCCACCAAATTAATCGGCCGCGTCGAATGCTTGAAATCACCACGAATCCCACCTACCACGAGCAGAGCAGTTAAACAAAGCGTGAGTACAGAAAAAATAAAATAAGGAACTAATTTTAATGGTTTTCTCGGCGAAACTTTCACCTTTTTGTACAGGAAAATCCAGAGAGCCATTAAAATCACAAACCATACCAGTACAAACGGATGTTCAGCAACCGACACTAAAAAAACCTTGCCAATATTGCTTTCATGCTGTGCAACATTCATGGCGGCAGTTGTCAACCGTGCCTGAGAAAATTTAAAATAAACGAAATCGCCGAAATTCATGCCGTAGGAAATCCCGTTGGTAATGAAATAAAGATAAAACAAAAATTTGTGATACGTTTTTTGGGTATTAATGATAACGGGAATAAGACTCAAAAGGATGAACAGCGAATTCACATAGAGAATCGCCGTGGTATCGAAGGCAATTCCGCGATAAGCCAAATTCAGATATTCTGAAATACTGTCAACGGGAATCAAATTTTTATTAAAAAACCAAAAGAGCAGCCGTGCAATCTGATAGAAAAAAAAGGCGAGTACGATACGGTAGAGTAAGGCGGAAATTTCTTGAAATCTAATTTCTTTCATTAAAACTTGTTCAAATTAATGCTGCAAATTTACAATATTTAGAATTTCAAATCATTCAAAATTCAATTCTAAAAACGCTGAAAATTAATTTTAATAAAAACCTTACTTTTGTGCTTACGAAACATCGGGGTAAAAGTAGCTCCAGCAGACTTCGGCATTTAAAGATGTTTCCTCGGACCTTAAAAAACTGAACTTAAAAATGAATTTTATCAAGAACAATCTGGCGAATGCTGTTACGCTAGCCAACTTATTTTCCGGCAGTGTTGGCGTAATCCACTTAATTAATGGTGATTATCAAACCACTGCAATCTGCATTATCCTTTCCTTAATTTTAGATTTCTTCGACGGATTTATCGCCAGAGCCATGAAATCGAATTCTGAACTTGGCGTTCAGTTAGATTCACTGGCCGACATGGTGAGTTTCGGATTATTGCCGGGAATCGTTATGTTCAAAGCCCTTGAGCCATTTGGCCATCAATTGTTCGGAATGGAACTTCCCTTTGAAATAAAATATCTGGGACTTTTTGTTACTTTATTTTCCTGTTTAAGACTGGCGATTTTCAATCTGGATGATGAGCAAACTTATTATTTCAAAGGTTTGAATACGCCATCGAACACCATTTTAATTTTCGGCTTATACTACGCTTATTTAGAAAACGAAAGTTTTAAAGCGATTTTTGAAAACCCTGCTTATTTAATTGCAATCACCATTATTCTATCCTGGCTTTTAGTCAGCCCGATAAAAATGATCTCGCTGAAATTCAAATCGATGAAGCTGCAAGATAATTATCCGAAAGTTGCGCTGGTAATTGGCGTCTTGGTTCTTTTAATCCTGTTTAAAACGGTCGGAATCCCATTGGCAATGCTGTATTATATATTGATATCGGTGATTTTTCAAAAACAGTTGAAAGCATAAAAGATACTTTCAATAATTTTACTTCACAAAATTTAATTCAGTCGGACAAGTCACGATTGATCATTATTAAAATAAAAAAATGAATTTAAAACTCCATAAACCACTTTGTGTATTTGATTTAGAAACTACGGGAACTCAGGTTGCAAAAGACCGGATCGTAGAAATCTGTATTTTAAAAGTCAATCCTGATGCTTCCAGGGAAAGCAAAACCTGGTTGGTAAATCCAGAAATGGCGATACCGGCAGAATCTTCTGCAATCCACGGAATTACCGATGAAAGAGTGAAAGATGCGCCAACCTTCAAAGAAATTGCTTCCAAAATAATGGAGATGATTTCGGGCTCAGATTTGGGAGGATTTAATTCTAACCGGTTTGATGTTCCGCTTCTTGCTGAAGAATTGCTGCGTGCCGGTTTAGATTTCGATTTGAGTAAATTCAAGCTGATCGACGCACAAACTATTTTTCATAAAATGGAACCGAGAAACCTGACGGCCGCATATCAGTTTTACTGCAAAAAAGAACTGATCAACGCGCATTCCGCGGAAGCTGATGTTTTGGCAACTTTCGAAGTGATAGACGCGCAGGTCGGCCATTACGACGATTTACCAAATGACATTGCTGGATTAAGTGAGATTTCTTCTCATCATAAATTTGCTGATTTGGCAGGTTTTATCGCTTTTGACAAAGAGGAAAAAGAAGTTTTCACTTTCGGAAAATACAAAGGCCAAAGAGTGAAAGAAGTTTTTCAAAAGGATCTGGGCTATTACGGCTGGATCCAGAATGCTGATTTCCCTTTATACACCAAGAAAGTTCTGACAGGAATTCAGTTGAGATCAAAATTTTAAAAAAAGTATTTACCGCAAAAGTGACCAAAGACAAAATGTGAAAATAAAATTTTCAAAAGGCTTCAAAAAATAAAATCTATTTCAATAATTTTTTTTTAAATAATGAATTAGAATAGCACTTTCACTTCTTTTATTGTTAAAAAAATCCTGTTACAAACAAGAAAAACAACTCAGCATGAAAATCATTTGCATCGGCAGAAATTACGCAGAACACGCACAGGAACTGGGAAATGAAATACCGGAAAATCCTGTTATCTTTATGAAACCGGATACGGCGGTTTTAAAAAAAGGCAGCGCCTTTTATATTCCTGAATTCTCGAATGACATTCATTACGAACTGGAAGTCGTACTGAAATTATCAAAAGGCGGAAAATATATTCAGGAAGAAAATGCCGGTAAACATTATGACGAAATCGGTTTAGGAATCGATTTTACGGCGAGAGATTTACAAAGTCAGCTCAAAGCAAAAGGACTTCCGTGGGAACTGGCAAAAGGTTTTGATGGCAGCGCCGTTCTCTCTGATTTTTATAAAAAAGAAAATTTTGACCTCACTAACTTAAACTTTTCTTTAAATAAAAATAAAGAAAAAGTTCAGGACGGAAATACTTCAATGATGATTTTCTCCCCGGAAAAAATCATCGCATTTGTTTCCCAATATTTTACGTTAAGAGTGGGCGATTTAATTTTCACGGGAACGCCAAAAGGAGTGGGCAAAGTTTCGGAAAACGATATACTGGAAGCGTTTCTGGAAGACCGGAAAGTTTTTGATTTGCGAATCCAGTAACTTAGTTTTTGACGGTGTCAGTAAATAATTGTAACTTTAATGAACAAAATTTAAGATCATGATAAACATTATTCTACCAGTCGATTTTTCAGAAGCAACCGATAAATTAGTCGAAGGCGCTGTGAAATTCGCAAAAGAAACCAGCGGGAAAATATACCTGATTCACGTGGCACCCTCGGATATCGGTTTTGCGATTGGTGATATGGGATTTCAATATTTCCCCGAAGTGGAGCAAAATGAGATCAAGCAGGAACTGCTTCAGCTAAATACAATTGAACAACGTATTATCGCACAGGGTATCGATTGTGAACACTTGCTAAAACAAGGTGTAGCAGGCGATATTATTCTGGAATATGCAAAAGATAAAAGGGCAGGATATATCGTAATGGGTTCGCACGGAAGAAGCAATATGTACGACGTTTTTGTAGGAAGTTTAACCAAAGAATTAACCAGACGTTCACCGATTCCGGTATTGGTAATTCCGATTCACTAATAAAAAACAGAAATCCCGAAACTAAAAATTTCGGGATTTTTATTGTAAATGGGATATCAATTATTTACTTTCTTTTTTATAAATTTTCGGGTCGTAGTAAGGATGGTTTCCTTCTGTTGGTGAGAAATACTCTTTATCCTTATCGCCACCCAATTTTGCAACCAAAACATAGCACCAATAAGTAAATATGGCAGATGCAACCAAGAATAAAATCCAGTTTATTACATTTCCTGCGAAATCAAAAAAACCGAAAGACCATTTGAATACACTGCTTAAGAATAAGAAGAAAGACGTCATTATTTTCCTTTTTTAAATTAACTTTGCACAAATTTATAAAAAATGTTTCGATTACTTTCAAAAGAAAGCAATATTTTTTCGGTTCCCGTTTATATTGGGATTCTTCTTTTAATAGTAATTAGCTTCAATATACTGGACTTCAACACTTTAGAAATCATTTCAGCCGTAATAACTTTTGGAGGCGTTGCTTTGGGATACTTTTGTTTTAACGCTGTTGCGCTGAATTATCAAACCCATCTGCCCCTTTTTTTATATACCGTCTTTATTTTCGCCTTATATCCTGGGGATTTAGATATCGGAATTGCTGTTTCGCTGTTCACCAATTCGATTATTCTTTTGCTGTTAACGAATGATAATATTTCTGTCCGCAATTTCTCTTATATTTTGGTGGGATCGATTCTGGCACTCAATTTTATCTTTCTTCCTACCACGTGGCCGATGTCGATTTTCGTGATCTTCCATATCATCGCCACTTCCGACCGCATTGGGCTGCACATTTTCCGGTTGTTTTTTGGGATGTTGCTGGTGGCACTTTCTTATTTTGGGATTGCCTATTTCCTGGGCATGAATTCCTGGAATCTGGCCTACTTTCCATTTACCGGATTTAAAATACAATCCCATTTTGATCATCTTTTATGGTTAACGCCCGTGGCTATTTTACTCATTCATGCGGTAATGGATCATTTCAGAAACTTCAATAAAAAAAGTCCGAACAGCAGATTCAAATATACTTTTTTACTGGTATTTTCTTTAGCCCAACTGATTACCATTTTCCTTTATATGGGAAAAACATTTGAATATTTGCTTTTACTGGCGTTGCCAGCTTCCATTATTTTAAGCAGGATGCTCCGTTTCTCTAAAAAATACTGGATTCAGGAAGTCAGTTTATGGGTCATTATCATTTCACTGCTTATTTTTAAACTCTCTACTTATTTTAATTTCTTTTAATACAACATCATGATTCAAATTGACGATAAATTAATTTCTGAAGATATCTTTTCTGAAGAATTTGTATGCAACCTCAGCAAATGCAAAGGCGCCTGCTGCGTAGAAGGCGATGTAGGAGCACCTTTGGATAAAAGCGAAACATTGATCCTCGAAAGGATTTTCGATCAGGTAAAGCCCTATCTCAGACCCGAAGGCGTAGAAGCGATTGAAAAGCAGGGAACCTGGGTTCTCGATCCGAGCGATAATGATTATGTAACGCCGATGGTTGAAGGAAAAGAATGCGCTTACGTGATTTTTGACGATAAAGGGATTACAAAATGTGGGATTGAAAAAGCCTACGAAGACGGCGCTGTCGACTGGCAGAAACCGATTTCCTGTCACCTCTATCCTATTCGTGTGGATGAATACAGAACTTTCACCGCACTGAATTATCACAAATGGGAAATCTGCAGCGATGCCTGTGCCCTAGGAAAAGAATTAAAAGTTCCCATTTATAAATTTGTAAAAACACCGCTCATCAGAAAATATGGCGAAGAATTTTATAAAACCTTATGCGACGCTGCGGATGAATGGAAAATTGAATACGGTTCGTAGAAAATTAATACCTTTAAATAAAAATGTCAGAACATTTTGAACTTTTAGATATTTATAAAGCAGTCATTTCATTAGTTGCCGGATTAATCCTGGGATTAGAACGCGAAATGAAAGACAAATCCGCGGGCTTAAAAACGATCACCATCATTTGCCTGGGTTCAACACTATTCTCTATTCTTTCGTATAAAATGGCAGGAAGCGGTGATCCCACAAGGATTGCCAGCTATATTGTGAGTGGAATTGGTTTTCTGGGAGCAGGCGTTATTTTTAAAGAAGGATTTAGTGTGTACGGTTTAACGACTGCGGGAATTATTTGGATTGCAGCAGCCATCGGAATGTCGATAGGTTTTGGCGAAATATTTATAGCCTTCACTTTTCTGATAAGTGCCTTAATCGTCATCTATGTTGCAAAAACTTTCACCAGAAGTTTTGTTTCTTACCATCACAATAAGATTTTGAAATTTAAAATTCCGGTACAGGCCATCAGTCAAAAAAAACCGATCATCCGCGAAATCAAAAAGTTATCAAAAATCGCTTACGAAATTGCTTTGGAAAAACATGGCGATTCTCTCTTCATTACCATGGATCTTCATATCAACAACCAACAAATTGAAGAACTGGAAACTTACCTCATCAACAATAAGATTGTAGAATCATTCAGTTATTAAATTCGATCCGTTTACATTTAAACATAAAAAAAATCCGGCCCGAATTAACGGGACGGATTTTATATTTATAAAGCAAAAATTACTTTTTCAATTCTTCCAAAAACTCATCGTGAGAAATTTTGGTTGCTTTTTTAGTTGTTTTTTCTAAGATAACATCTTTCAGTTTCGCCATTCCAACTTCAGAAGAAATCTGGCGGACCTGCTCCTGATCTTTCAACATATCAGCAGCATATTTCTGTACTTCTTCATCCGGTAAATGGTGAATTCCGTACATCGCTAACTGATTACGAACCAATTGTTCAGCCTGTCCCAAAATATCTGCGTAGTCCAGAGTAATCTCGTTGTCAGTCATCAGTTTCCCTTCCAGGATTTGATATTTCAACTGATTTTTTTCAGCTTCCAGGATTTCTCTCGCCTGGTCTTCAGAAGTTACATTCGCATTGCTGAACATTAACCATTTAACCAAGAAAGTTTCAGGAAGTTTTACTTCTTCTTTTTCGTTGATCTGCGCTAAAATTTTATTGACGAAATGAACATCCGCATTTTGTTGGAAATATTCATCCAATTCAGCTTTTACTTTATCTTTCAATTCTTCTTCAGACTTGATGGTACCTTCACCGTAAACTTTGTCGAATAAATCCTGATTTAATTCTGCTAAGTTTAATCCGAAGAAATCTTTTACTTTAACCTCGATTTGGTCGTGGTGTAAATGCTCAACTTCTTCTTTGCTGAAACTTAATTCTTTCGCTAATTCTTCGTTTTTCTCTAAATCTGCTTTAGAAACTTTTACTGATTCGTCTTTTTTCAAAGCTTTTACCAATTCGAAAGCTGCTTTTTTCGTAGCATCAATGGTAATGTTTTTAGGCGCGTGGTGGTGTTCACCTTCTGCACCTTCTTCAATCACCTGGCTGATTTCTAAAGCAACAGTAGAATCGTCAGCGATTTCCTCCTGAGGAACTTGCTCAGCGAAACGTTTCTGCATGTTTTCGATGCTCTGACCGATTTCTTTTTCAGAAGCTTCTACTTTAAAATGAGGAGCTTCGTATTTTGCCAGATCAATAGCAAATTCTGGTTCGTAACCCACTTCAAAACCAACTGAAAGTTGCTCTGCATTGTGATTCAATTCATCAACTGGTTGTGGAACCGGCTGACCTACCAATCGCAATTTGTTATCAGCAATATAATTGTTCAGCGCTTCTGAAACCTGTTTGTTGATTTCTTCAAAAGCGATTCCCGCTTCATATTGCTTTCTCACCATGCTCAATGGCACTTTCCCTTTTCTGAATCCAGGAACTTGTGCATTTTTTGCGTAGTTGTGCAATTGTTTTTCAACTTTATCTTTATAATCTGACTTATCTAATGTAACTGTAAGTAACGCACTTACTTCATCGTGGTTGGTCGCTGTAACGTTCATTTTAATGTATTGAAAATTTAGGTTGCAAAAATAGGAATTTTTTTTTGATTAATTAAAAGGAAAAATTTCCATCTTATCGCCCATTCCTAAAAGATGAAAATATTCCTGTGTTCATTTTGATTAAAAGTCTTTTAGTTTGAAATGGAATAAGTTGCCATCGCATCGGTTTCGCCACCGGTTACAGAACCGAATTCGCTTCCGGGTTGGCCAGCGCTAACCGATACAGCATCGTGAACCAAAGTTACAACCAATTGCGGATTCACTCCGTTTTTCGCTTTTACAACGGTCCATTTTGTTTTCAACCCAATTTTAATTCCGTCACTATTAGTAGAAGATTCACCATCGATTCTTTCTAAATTAATATTTGAATTTTGAAAATCGAACAATAGAAAATGTTCATCTTTTGCTTCGATAATGCTTTCTGTTTCATCTTCATTTCCATTAAGAAACACTGCATTTACGGTATAAGTTTTACCGTCTGTTAATTTAATATCGGGATTTGTAGTAGAATTTACGGTATAATTATAAGTAGTTGTAATTCCGGTTGCGTCGTCTTTTACATTGAGAATAATATTTGAAATATCTTCCTGGGAAAGAACGTCATCATCTTCATCGGCCCGGCTGCAGCTTAACGACAGCATAAGAATTAATAAAAATGCGGTATATTTTATTTTAATTAATGATTTCATTTTAAAGAATTTTAGAAGTTGTATTTAACATTGAAAATAATATTTCTGCCCATTTCGTAAGAGAAATAACGCATTCTGTTCAGGTAATCTTTGTAATTGGTATCGAAAAGATTGGTCACATTTAAACCTGCCGAAAAATGTTTGTTAAAATCGAAACCGGTTTGCACGCTCCACAAAGTATAAGTCGGTGGCGGCGTAGAAAGATCCAAAGTTTTTTCAACCTCAATTCCGTTTTCGAAAATATGGATGGTTGGATTATAA
Source organism: Chryseobacterium sp. MDT2-18 (assembly GCF_030815285.1). NCBI lineage: Bacteria > Pseudomonadati > Bacteroidota > Flavobacteriia > Flavobacteriales > Weeksellaceae > Chryseobacterium > Chryseobacterium sp. MDT2-18. The sequence continues at coordinate 40,380 of NZ_JAUSWQ010000008.1, forward strand.
ACCGGAAATCTGTTCTGATGCAAAAAAGTCTGTTGCTGAACTTTGAAATAGAAATTTTTCCATTCCTCATTTTTGAATTCTAAACTGTTGACAAAATTCGTTGGAACCATCATTATTAAAGGCTGACCGTTCGTCTGATCTTCACCATTGATGTATGAAAAATTCCCGTGATATTCAAAATGATCATTCAATTTCAACTGTGCATCGACATCCAAACCATACATTTTCGCATTGATCTGCTGGTAAGACCACACCGGAAAAACACCACGGATCGTATTCTGAATCCCCGTTGGAATCTCGGTAATAAAGTTCTTGGTGATAAATAAATAGGGATTTACGGTAACTCTTAAACCATCGAGAATATTCAATTTGCCGTTGATATTTAAATTAAATTGGTTTCCGTCTTCATTTTTCATTCCCATATTTCCTACCTCGATAATCGCAGCGGAATGATGCAATCCATCAGCAAAAAGTTCAGCAATATTCGGGGTTCGTCCTACTTTCGCATAATTCAGTTTCACATCAAAATTCTTTGAAGGCTGATAATCCAAACCTGCATTAAAAGATAAGTTTTTGTAAGTTAAATTCGGTTTGGTAAAAACACGATTTCCATCGGTCTTCACATAAAACTGAGGAAAAGTATCTGCATACAGGTTTTCCCAATTGCTGAGATCATACCATTTTTTGACTTCATATTTGGTCACATCATATCGCACACCTACTTCTGCATTCAATTTCGGCGTCAACTTATATTTAAAAACGGAATAAACGCCGCCTGCATACTGATCATAATTCGGAACCAGTCTTCTTGCCTGCGTTTCCGGCGTGGAATAATTGAACTGGTATTTCAAATCGATGCCGGTTTCTAAACTCCAGTGCTGTCGCTCGATAAAGTCATTAATATTAAATTGATTCGTAAACAATTCCAAATCCAGTGATGGAATTTGCGCCAACTCACCACGTCTCACATCATATTCCTTTCGATGATTGTATTGAAAGTTATAATCCACAGAAACTTTACCTAAATTTTCAAATCTTTTAAAGGCAGAAATCTTAGCGATATGATGCTGAACATTCTGTTTCGGATTATCAATCGCGTAAGAAAAATCTCTCTGATAAATAGGAATATCGGTCGTCAATGCTTTATAAAAATCTTCTAAATTCCCCAAATCAGATCCACGGTAAATCCCGATTTCCTGATTGGTAATACTGTAATCAAAAGAAATTCCCTGTAAAAAAGAGTTCTTTTGCACCGTAAGACTGAATGAATTATTCTGAAGTCCCGTATTCATTAAATAATAACCGGGAGTTTTCAAATCACCTAATTTCTTAAAACCGCCGGTGGACTTTACTGCCCAACCGTTTTCCCAGGTTTTCAATAAATTAACTGCAACACCGATTCCCCGCCCGTTAGAAATTCCTGAAAGATTTGCGCTTCCCTGAATGGTGTCTTTTCTTTTGTAAACGGCCGGTTCCAAAACAACCACCCCGCCGATGGCGTCGCTTCCGTATTTTAATGCAGAAGCACCTTTGATTACGTCGACATGATCAAATTGATTCACGTCGATATTCGGTGCATGCTCAACGCCCCATTCCTGCTCTGCCATTTTTACGCCGTTATTAATAATCGGAACCCGGCTTCCGTAAAGCCCGTGGATAATTGGTTTGGCGATATTATTCCCTGTTTTCAAAGCGCCAACTCCGGAAATGCCGGACAGGATATTTCCCAAATTCTCCGTAGAGTTGCGGTCGATTTCGGTTCTGTCTAAAGTTTTCACGATTAAGGAATTCGCATTTTTGTGTGTTGCGTGAAGGGTAATGGTTTCGATATCGGCAATATGGTGTTCGAGCTGAATCGTCAGCTCCATATCTTTATTTACCGTAAGTCCTTCAGTAAAAGGATTACAGCCTGGATGATTTACGATCAACGTATATTTTCCTTTTTGTACAGTTTTAAAAGTAAAATTTCCGTTGTCATCTGAAACTTGAGATAGTTTACCAATGGTAACTGTAGCGTTTTTTAAAGACGTTTTATCGTGATAATCAACCACTTTGCCTTTAACTGTAAAATTTGTCTGTGCGTTTATAAATAACAATCCAAAAAAGATTGCGATGATATTTAAAGTAAATTTCATTTAAATTGAGTTTAATAATAAAAAAGACGAACAATAAAAAACTGAAAATCAATTCCTTACTATTCATTTCGAAAAAAAAAACTGTTTTTAAATGAAAGACGGCGGACCGCGTAACCTGAAATTAAAGAGTGCGAGCGGACTGAAAGTTCGTTCTGCGGTGAAGATTTCTAAGCAAGAATCTTCAATCGAAATTGCTGAAAAGAAAAAGTTTTGCGGTGTGAGATATTTTCCCTCATGCAAAATATGACAGGACAAACAATCAGAATAATGAGCAGCAGAAGAAGATTTTGTAAAAGTCTTCTCAATTTTGGTAAAATGAAAATCCTTGAATACTTCACCACTTCCATGGTCGTGAAAACTTTGGGAAAATAAAGCAACGAAAAGATAGACCGCGGTAAAAAGCGATGCTAAAATTTTCTGACTCTTTCTATTTCTCAACATTTTGCAAATTTAGGATTTTATCATGAAAGAAAAAAAATGAAATCTCAACCCTATTAATTTAATAAAAAAAAGAAATTAATCACCACTGCGAAAACAGTTAAATCTCATTCTTTAAAGCCTTACATAATTGATAGAGATTTCGTAAATTTGTGCTGAAATTTTTAACTATGAAAGAAAGTGCAGTGAAAAAGATTGTGGTTCTCACATCAGGCGGAGACGCACCGGGAATGAATGCAGCATTAAGAGCGGTGGTAAGAACCGCAAGTCACTACAAAATAGAATGTTATGGAGTAAGAGAAGGTTTCAATGGTTTAATCAACGATGATTTCACGAAAATGGGGCCACGTTCCGTTAAAAATATCATCACCGAAGGCGGTACGATTTTAAAGTCTGCCCGATCCTTAGAATTCAAAACACCGGAAGGCAGAAAAAAAGCCTATGACAACTGTATAAAACACGGTATCGACGGAATGGTCTGTATCGGTGGAGATGGTACTTTCAAAGGAGCACAAATTTTCTGCGAAGAATTCGGAATCCATGTAATCGGGGTTCCCGGAACCATTGACAACGATATTTTCGGAACCGATAATACGATTGGCTATGATACGGCGCTGAATACCGCCATGGAAGCAATCGATAAAATCAGAGATACAGCCACTTCTCATAACAGAATATTTTTTGTTGAAGTGATGGGACGTGACGCTGGATTTATCGCTTTGAACAGTGGGTTGGCAACCGGGGCAATCGGTATTTTAATTCCAGAAAAAAAAGACAGCATCGACGAACTATTTTCCACTTTCAAACGGGCAGAGAAAGCTGGAAAAGCTTCCAGTATCGTGGTCGTTGCCGAAGGTGAAAAATTAGGAAGTATTTACGATATTGCAAAAGCAACAAAAGCCGGTTTCCCTGATTATGATATCCGTGTCGCGGTTTTAGGACACATTCAGAGAGGCGGATCACCGAGTTGTGCAGACCGCGTCTTAGCCAGCAGATTGGGCTACGGTGCTGTAATTGGTTTAATGGACGGCAAAACCAATATGATGGTAGGAATGCAGTCCAACAAAATGACTTACACGGAGATCGAAGAAGCCGTAAAAAAACACAATGAAATTGATCAGGATTTACTGAAAATTTCAGAAATTCTGTCTATATAATTTAACAATAAATCTAATTTTAAAATAAAAATTATGTCAACAATCAAAGTAGGAATCAATGGATTCGGTAGAATTGGTCGTCTTGTTTTCAGAGCAATGGCCGAAAGAGAAAACATCGAAGTTGTAGGAATCAACGACCTTATCAATGCCGAATACATGGCTTATATGCTTAAGTATGATTCTGTACACGGTGAATTTAAAGGTGAGGTTTCTGTAGAAGGAAATGACCTTATCGTGAATGGAAAAAGAATCAGAGTAACTGCCGAAAGAGACCCTAACAACTTGAAATGGAACGAAGTAGGCGCAGAATATATCGTAGAATCTACAGGGTTATTCCTTTCTAAAGAAGCTGCACAAGCGCACATCAACGCCGGTGCGAAAAAAGTAATCCTTTCTGCCCCTTCGAAAGATGATACTCCAATGTTTGTAATGGGAGTGAACCACAAAGAATTGACCGACGATATCAAAATTTTCTCTAACGCTTCTTGTACAACCAACTGTTTAGCACCAATTGCGAAAGTAATGCACGATAACTTCGGAATTGTAGAAGGTTTAATGACCACCGTTCACGCAACTACTGCTACCCAAAAAACCGTTGACGGACCATCTGTAAAAGACTGGAGAGGTGGCCGTTCTGCTTTGAACAACATCATTCCTTCCTCTACAGGTGCTGCAAAAGCAGTAGGGAAAGTGATCCCTGCATTGAACGGGAAATTAACCGGAATGTCTTTCAGAGTACCAACAGCAGACGTTTCTGTAGTTGACTTAACCGTAAGATTAGAAAAACCAACTTCTTACGAAGAAATCTGTCAAGCAATGAAAGCTGCTTCAGAAGGTGAATTAAAAGGAATTTTAGGATACACAGAAGATGCTGTAGTTTCTCAGGATTTCGTAGGTGAAAAAAGAACTTCAGTATTCGATAAAGACGCTGGGATCATGTTATCTCCACAATTCGTGAAAATCGTTTCTTGGTATGACAACGAAATGGGTTACTCTAACAAATTAGCTGATTTATTGGTACATTCTGCTTCTCTATAGTCAGAATTTCATTAATGAAAATATATAAAACCTTTCGTTTTCGGGAGGTTTTTTTTGTGCAGAAAATTTGGGCAATCCCCTCGCCAACGCAAAACCAACCGCCCGGGTCGGGCTATCCGTTGCAATCTTTTTTTTACAAAAAAAGGATTTCCACTTCTATCCCTATTGCAAGGGAGTTATAAGAATAAAATTGGTTTAAAAATTGTAGAAAGAAATCCGTAAATTAACGTGCAGGAATTTTCAAATCTATTTTAGAATCAAATGAATTTCCCTTTGCCTGATTTAAGAAAAAAACTTTGTTCCCATTGCATTAAAAACAATTCTACCTTTTACAGCGATTATTAAACTATGACACCAAAATTTCAAAACGCAACTCATTTCAAAAATTTCTGGGAACAAGGAAACGGCAAAGAGCTCCTGGATTGGGCAACTATAAAACCTAATTTTCAGACTTTTCAAAAATTCGCTCCACTCTATCATGAAGTAGATGAGTTAGGTGACGCTGCGGTAAAAGAAACTTATCTAAAACTTAAATACAAAGAAGCAAGTACTTTAATAAAAAAATACTCAGAAGAACAAATTTCCGAAAATGAAGATGCGCCCGAAAGCGTAAAAAATTTATTTCTTCAAATGCAGGACATTCCAGACTGGTTCGATGAAAACTTAGCCAATGTCGGTGCAAGATTCTGCATGCGAACCGGCGCAAACGGTTTGATCATTCTGCGCGATTTTACTTTAATGGGCGGTTACGATTTCGCCTATATCAGTAAACCTCTAATCTTTACCGGAGCCTTAAAAAAAGGCGCCGTAAAACGATTGAAAGACACCCTGGAATTCTGGGTAAATGTCACCAGAGAAAATGCTTTGAAACCCAATTCAGAAGCTTATCAGTGGATTGTAAGAACTCGGCTAATGCATTCTTACGCCCGTTTAAAAATCAAAGAAAAGACGGAAAATTGGGATGACGAAAATTGGGGCGAACCGATCAATCATTGGGATATGATCGCCACTTATACCGGTTTTTCTTTAGTTTTCATGCAGGGTTTAAAAAAATTGGGAATTCTGATTTCGGAGGAAGAAGAAAATGGTGTTTTTCATCTTTGGAAATATATTGGTTATCTGCTGGGAATTCCTGTGGCGTTTTTGCCGGATAACCGCCAGCAGGCAGTAGAACAGTTTTATTGGTGGACGACCCTGCAGGATAAAGGTGATGGAGATTCGGTGCAGTTAGCAAATGCTTTGCTGAATGAAAATCTAGAGAACACGATTTACAAACATTCTTTTCAACGTAAAATATTGAAAAATCTCCATCAAAGTATGAACTGGTTTTTATTGGACGAGAAAATTAATGAAAGACTTCAAATTCCAAAACCAGCAAAAGCATTTTTAATTTTCCCGAAAATCGTTTTGAAAGGAAATCAAATTTCTCAGAAAATCTATTTACGCAATTCCACCAAATACCAAAAACTGGTAGAAATGGGAGATGAACAGCAGCGGAAAGTTTTGGTAGATTATATTAAACATACTCCGAAAGATTTTCATTATTAATAAAAACAATAATTAATCTTACAGGTTTTGGCTGATTCTATCATTCTGTAAACGGGCTGAAACCCTTTCCTATCGATGCTTGAATCTAGTTCAAAACCAAACTGGATTATCAAAAAAACGGCTCGCCTATTCTGCGAACCGTCTTAATTATATTTGAAAAAAATTATTTCACCATCATTTTTGTAACCGCAACTCCCTTTTCAGATTTCAACTGAATTAAATAAATCCCGGATTTTAATCCGTTGATAGAAATCGTGTCATCACCGTTATCTTTAGAAGCTTTTACTGTTTTAACCAAAACTCCTGCAAGATCATAAATCGCAATGGTTCCGTTTTTCGCATTCGTATAACGAACAATTGCATTTCCATTGGTTACCGGATTTTGAGTCAATTTCAAAGAGACTGAACTTTTATTCCCAATCACTTCATCTGTTCCCAAAGCCCCAGCATTTCCGAAAATCCTGAAACCTCCCGGTTCAATCGTAACCGGCGTTGCGGTGTTTGTTACAGAAAGCGAACTGTTATCCATTAAATTTACCCAGTTTCCGGTGTAAGGAAAATCAGGAACAATATTTTGAGAAGTCAGTGTAAAGTTGGCTAAAACAACCACATTTTTCAATGCACTTGAAATCGAGGTATTATTAATAAAGATTCTCGGCATTAAGTTTCCGGATTCAACCTTGAAATCTGTAGTATTGAAAACGTCATTCGATAATCTTAATTCCAAAATTTTCGCCCACGTATCATACACTGATTTTCTGGCAGCATCCTGATCATAGGCCAAACCAAACGCCGATGGTTTTGGATCTAATTTACAGTCTCCCGGAGTTGAATCAGTTTCTGTATTTACAGTACCGTTTTCGCAGGTATAAATGCTTTTGTCGAAACCTAATTCCGCAAACTGCCAAATCATCTTTGGTCCCGGAACTGTTAAGAAAACCGCGCCGTACGCTTTTTGTCTTTGAAGGGAAGTTGCTAAATCTCTTACGTTGTAAGTTCCTGCAGATCCACCGAAAGTGATATTTTTATACATCAGTCTTTCTTCATCGTGGCTTTCGCCATAACTCATTGCTCTTCTTTGCGTAAAGCCATGCACCTGATAATTCACTCTGTTGAAGTTGCTGTTCGGCGCAAAGCCCATTGTATTTTCATTGTAGGGAGTGGTTTCTTTGTCCCACATCATCACGCCTTTTCCTTCCGTCACTTTGTAATTAGCCCATTGTGCTTCTTCGGAATCGGTTCCTAAATGTTCGAAAATAATATATGACGTAGGATCATAACTCCATTGATTATCGGCATACGCTTTCAGAATATTCACCCGATCTTGCTGGTATTTATTGGTACAAACATCATCGCCTGCCGAACATGCCTGGGTAAACCCTTTTGTTAAATCCCAACGGAAACCATCTACTTTATATTCTTTAATCCATTGTTCCAAAACTCTGTTTACATAATATTTAGTGGCAGAACTTGAATGGTTGAAGTCATTAAACACACTGTAAGAATGTTTTGCAACCTGATTGAAATAAGGATTATCGGCCGCAGGATCACCATAACCATCCCCATCGGGATCAATCATCCACATTCTGGTCAAAGGACTTCTTCCGGTGGCATGATTTAAGGCAATATCAAGAATTACGGCAATTCCGTTTTGATGACACAGATCGATAAACTCTTTGAATTTCTCCGGCGTTCCGTATGCTTTATCTAAAGCATAATGAAATCCGGTATTGTATCCCCAGGAATTATTTCCATCAAATTCCATTACCGGCATCAATTCCACCGCATTGATATTCAATGACTTTAAATAAGATATTTTATTGATCAGTGACTGCCAGGTTTTTTCGGTGGTAAAGTCTCTCACCAATAATTCGTAAACGATTAGGTTTTCTTTTGCCGGTTTATTAAAATTGGTAATCGTCCAGTTATAAGCCGGTTTCGCTGTCTGGATTACAGATACATCAAAGCTTTGTCCTGCAGGATATGCCGGAAGATTGGGGTAAACATTAGCATACTGGTTAATCCATGGATCATCGTCCGGTGATAAAACTAAAGTTGAATAAGGATCCGCGACTTTAATTCCGTCCGCCGTTCTGTACTGGAATGTATAAACCTGCTGCGGCGTAAGTCCCGTAACTTCCAACCAATAAAGATCAGGATTTACCATATCTTTTTTCATTAAATAATTAGCGCTTACAGCCCAGTTATTAAAACTTCCGATCACATGAACATACGCTTTTAAAGGAGCATAAACTGCTAAGCCCACTTTGGTCGGATCTGCCGGATCATAAGAAATCCCCTGTTTCATGTACGAAGGAATCGGCGCAGTCTGAACTGGAATTGAAAGCGCCACTGTAAATGTTTTACTCGCCACTGTTGTTCCTGTTGCTGCATCGGTCGCAACAACTTCCATCGCAGCATCCTGCGTCACTGTGTATGGAAAATTCAAAATTGTAGAAGCAGCGGAGCTCGTGTACACCGGATTTCCATTGGCTTTAATTACAAAATCCGAAGGCAGAGTTGATGTTCCTGTAATATTAATCACCGTTCCTGAAGCAACAACATTGGTACTTCCCTGGACAGGATTGGTTAAATTAAACTGAAATTTACCCACATTCACCAAAATATCCTTTGACTGTACAGATCCACTTACCGTTTTAACCAGAAATCCAATTTTAGAAAGGGGATTCGCACGGTTTCCATAAAAGGATTTTACCGTATTCATGGTAAAAGTATACGTTCCTGTATTACCAGAACTCGATACGTAGGTCAATTTATTGGTAGCATTCGAAGCAGCCCACGTTCCGTTTGTCGGGCAGTCTGCCTGCGAATTATTGGAGTCAAAAGACCAGGCCCAAAGATAGAGTGCATGGGAGGATGCGACTCCAAATGCTGTTTCATTTACAGTAAAAGTCACCGTAACTGCTTCCGTTTCATTGAAAGTCGGCGGGTTTACCGAGTACGTAATCTCCTGCTGCTGGGCGACCGAAAAAACCGGAAGCATCAAGGCCAGAATGAGGGTGTAAAAATATTTCATAATTAACTATTTTAAGAATGTAAAAGTAGTGAAACTTAAGCATGAAGTACTTATAATTTCATTTTCCGGTAAGCAGGAATTTAAAATTCAAAATACTGTCAAAAAAACAGGTTATTTTTTTGATTGCTGATGTAAAGATGATTGGTAATCGATTCGGTTTTTGCTGTCGGAAATAACACTGGCATTTTCCAGGAAAAAATTTTTAGCTGCCAAAAGCTCCGTAAGTAAAGTCCGCATCTGTTCTGCTGCCACTTCCGGGAGATGGGATTTTTTAGCTGCTTCAATGACTTGCTGTTTTCCGTTTTGTTGAATCTTGGCCAGATCATCTTTGCTGAAAAGATTGAAAAACTGTTCCTCGATATTATAGTATTTATAATCCGTTTCGGTCGAAAGAATTTCCGGCGCCGGAAAATTCAGCAGTTTTACTTTTCGGTTCTGTTCATCGATTTCCCACCGAAATTTTTCAAAATCATAACCCACCAAAACTTTGGCCTGAACAATCACCAGAGCTTTCTTTTTTGATGGAATAAAATTAAAGATTTTGGTCGTCTCTTCGTAATTGTAGATTTCATTAAAATGTCCTTCCGCAGAAACCACTTTGAAAACCTTGCGCATACTTTCAGCAATTGTATGCGAGCTTTCTGTAATTACCGCCGGATCAGCCGTCATTTTTTTGGAAGCCAAAAAAGCAATAATTCCGCCGAGAATAAGTCCCAGAATCAACATTAATACCGTCATTACCGAATTGATATTCTGACTTTGTGTCATTTGATACAGGAAAAATCCCAGAAAAATAACCATCAAAACCCCTAAAGACCAAAGAACAATTTTAAATTTACTGAAATTCATTTATTTTTAATTTAAGTAAAGATAAGGATTTTCGAAAAGTATTTTACTTCTTACTTTTTCGGTGAAAATTTCGGTGGCAGAATTAATTCTTCAAATTTCCCTTTCACTTCCAATTTTTTAAAATAAAGATTTCTCGCCGTTATTTTTAGCATTAAATCTCTATCAAAGAATTTCCAGAATTTTTCTTCATGAATGTTTTTGGGTTTTCTGATTTCTTCAAAAGTGGTTTTCCAGGAGTCTGGATTGTGATAAAACTCGATGATTCCACAGTGTTTAGGAATATCTTCAGCTTCAACCATTCCTTGTGGTAATAGAAAACTAAAATGATTACAAGGATAATCACCACACATAATTTTATCGTGTTTTAGAAATTTTTCCTTGGTTTTCTGATTCTGATATTGTTTTTTGAAATCGTTTTTAAAGTCTGCTTTTGAAAATTTGATTTCGATTTCATGACTGAATCCTTCCTCATTAATAATTAAAATATCAGCTTCCCAATCGGAATGAAAGTGATTCGTCAACACCAAATCTTTCTCAAAATCACAAAATTGAGAAATATAATTATAGGTTAACTCTTCTACTTTCAGCATGAAATTTAAAAATTAAGAAACCAGCAAACTGCAACCGCGAATATCGGAATGGTCGATCCGGCCCAAAACCTGAAACCGATTGGAAATAATAGCATCGTCATTCTTGACGGAATTAATTTCAGAATTGGTCTCAATTCTACCCAAATCCTGCGTCGCAATAAAACTGCAGGAATGCCGGTTGGCCAAGTCGATGATATTGATAACACCGTTTCTTCCGTCTTCAACATACGAAAAAGGGTCTTCGGTGTTTCTGATGAGAATGCGCATCCAGTTGGGACTTTCGTAGATATTCTGGCCTAAGGAATAGGCTTGTGAAAGCAATTCGGTCATCGAATATTCCGAGTAAATTTTGTCGGTTCCGAAACCTTTATGAAAGATATTCAAAAGTTCATCTTTGGTCATTTCCTCTTTTCGTCCCTTCATTCCGCCGGTTTCGATGATAATGAGCTGATCTGATGAATTGATGGTGTGATGATTGGTTTGTGCGAAATCCAGGAAGTCTAAAAGCGCAAAAGAAACGCCGAACAGAATGACTTTTTTATTTTCTTTTGAGAGTTGATTTAATAATTCAAATAAATCTTCATGATTGTACAGGAAATATCCGTTCTCTAGTTTTCCTGATTTTTTCATCAGAAAATCGACCATATAAATTAAGGAAGAATTTTGCTTTTCCAGATAACTCGGCAATAATCCGAGAAAAATATAATCTTCCGGTTTTCCGATAAACTGCCCGAAACTTTTCTCAATGCTTTCCTGATAAAGGTTTTCGTCAGCAATCCAATGTTTTGAAAGGTTCATCTGCGTGGTTCCTGAACTTTGGAAAAACAAATCGGTGTTTTTATTTCGATCCAAAATCGTGTGATTTTTAAACATTTCAATAGGCAGAAAAGGAATTTTTTCAATTTCCTGAATATCATCCGGTTTGATGTTTAAATAATCAACAAACTTTCTGTAAACCTCGATATTTTGATATTGATAATGGAAAGTTTCCAGACATTTTTGTTTGAAATCGGTTGCTGTCTTGATATTGAAAATATTTTTAACCACGGAGATTCTTAATATTTGGGATGATAGTAAATTTTAACTGTTAAAAGGTATTTGTTGTGAATTTTATCTTACGAAGTCGTATCTCCGATAAAAACTTCTTTGACTCCAGTTTTATAAGACTTTAATTTAAAGTGAGTTTGAAATTCCCCATACGTAAAATAAGAAATCCAGTCACCGAGGTTGATGTATTGGGCGCTGCCGTTTTCTAAGTCCAGAATCATCGGTAAATGCCGGTGACCATAAACGAAATAATCGATTTCTTCTGCTTTGAGTTTTTCTTTGGAATAAATGATCAGAAATTCTTTGTCTTCGCCAAGAAACTCTTTGTCTTCCTCCCCGGAAATCATTTTGTTTTTTGTTGAAAAATAAATGGCTATTTTCATCGCAATATCCGGATGCAACCACTTGAAAGCCCACTGCGCCAAAGGATTGGTAAAAAGTTTTTTCATTCTTTTATAGCCTTTATCGCCTGGACCTAAACCGTCGCCGTGTGCGAGAAGAAAATTCTTTCCGTTGATTTCGAAATACTGTTTATCAAAATAAACTTTACATCCTATTTCTTCTTCAAAATAATTTTTCATCCACAAATCGTGATTGCCGACGAACATGAACAGTTCAATTCCTGAATCTTTTAATTCGGCCAATTTCCCTAAAACCCGGACATATCCTTTCGGAATAACGTGATTCCATTCGTGCCAGAAATCAAACAAATCTCCCATGAGGAATAAAACCTGGGCATCTGCTTTAATTTCGTCGAGCCAGCGGATAAATTTCTCCTCGCGAACCTTACTTTCTTTCGGAGTTGGTGCACCAAAATGCTGATCAGAAGCGAAATAGACTTTTTTATTTTGTTCTAAATTGATTTTCATAATATCTTTCGAATGATCCGAATTTTGCAAATTTAGTGCATTTTCAAAATAGTGCATTTTCAGATTAAACTTGATCTTCTGCAAACCATTCTCCGTAAGAGTTTTCGGTTTCGTGCAGTTTAAGATAAGCCAGAGATACGGCTTCGGGAAGTTGTTTTTTTATTTTGTCTGCGATATCGTAAAGCATATTTTCACACGTCGGCTGGTAACCGCAATAAATCACTTTATGTCCTTTTCCCTCCAGATCCTCACCCAATTGTTTGTGCGGCGAAACACCATTGAGCATCACCGCATGATCCCAAACATCGATAATCTGTGATTTTACGATTTTTTTAATGTCTCCAAAATCTACGACCATTCCGTTTTTTGGATGGTCTAAATCATTGATAGGATTTCCTTTTACCGTAACAAAAAGTTTGTAGGAATGTCCGTGCATATTTTTGCATTTGCCGTCGTAATTGTAGAGAACGTGGGCGGTTTCGAACGTAAAAATTTTGGTAATGCGTATCATGGCGCAAAGATAATGAAAGTTTAAGCTTTTTAGAAATAATAAAGAAGTGTGCTGAATATTGTTTTTAATGCAAAGGCGCTAAAAATTTAATTCATTACAATTTCGTTTTTTGGCAATCGACAAAGGATTGAGGAATACAAATCACAAAATCCTCCCCAAAAATGGAGAGGACTTTCTTAAAATAAATTAGAATCGAGATCCTTAGAAGTGAGACATGAGACGATTTTTGACGTAGCAAGTCTCACATCTGAAGTCTAAAAAACCAGTGTCTTTATCAATCAATGAAACTGTTCCGTTTCAGTTGATCCAGCCAAAGCCGTTGTAGATGAATTTCCATCGGTAACTACGGTTTGCACTTCGTCAAAATAAGAAGTTCCGACGAAATTCTGATGTTTTACGGCGCGGAAACCTTTCGATTGAAGTGCAAATTCTCTTTCCTGTAATTCGCTGTAGCCTGCCATTCCTCTTTCTTTATAAGCCAAAGCCAACTCAAACATGGAGGTATTTAGAGCATGGAATCCTGCCAAAGTGATGAATTGGAATTTGTAACCCATTGCAGCCAACTCTTCACGGAACGTTTCCATCTCTGGAACTGATAATTTCGCAGCCCAGTTGAAAGAAGGAGAACAGTTGTAAGCGAGCATTTTTCCCGGAAATTTCGCGTGGATTCCTTCAGCGAATTTTCTGGCGTACGCTAAATCGGGATTTGAAGTTTCCATCCAGATCAGATCAGCGTAAGGCGCATAAGCCAAACCTCTGTCGATTCCCTGCTCTACTCCGTTTTTCACTTCATAGAAACCTTCAGGTGTTCTTTTGCCTGTAACGAATTTCCGGTCTCTTTCGTCGATATCCGAGGTTAACAAATCCGCCGCATCAGCATCGGTTCTGGCTACCAAAAGTGTTGGAACACCACAAACATCAGCAGCCAGGCGAGCCGCAATGAGTTTATTTACCGCTTCCTGAGTCGGCACCAGAACTTTCCCACCTAAATGTCCACATTTTTTTGCCGAAGACAATTGGTCTTCGAAATGAACTCCGGCTGCACCGGCTTCGATCATTTGCTTCATTAATTCAAAAGCATTCAAATTACCACCAAAACCAGCTTCTGCATCAGCAACAATCGGAACCAGATATTCTTTGCAATTCTCTTTATTCACTTCATTTACAGACTGAATTTGATCTGCACGCAATAAAGCATTATTGATTCTTTTCACCACAGACGGAACAGAATTCGCTGGATATAAGCTTTGATCCGGATACATTTCCCCGCTCAAATTCGCATCGGCAGCAACCTGCCAACCGGAAAGATAAATCGCTTCCAAACCGGCATCAACTTCCTGTACCGCTTGATTTCCGGTTAAAGCACCTAATCCTGCCACAAAATCCTGATTATTTAATTTCTCCCATAATTTCTCCGACATCAATTTGGCGATGGTATAATCGAGTTGATAAGACCCTCTGAGTTTCAATACTTTTTCTGCGGAGTACGGTCTTTTTATACCATTCCATCTTGGGCTTTCCAACCATTCTTTTTCCAGTTGCTGGATTTGTTCTTGCTTGTTCATATCGATTTGTTTTTGGATTTGTTGTTTTTATTTTTAACGTAAAGACGCAAAGTTTCCTTTACATACATTATGTTTTTCATGCTGCTTTTAAAGGCGCAAAGCCACTTCGCTTAACAATGGTATTTTTTAATCTCGTTATAAACGTTACAAAGTAAAATTCACTATTCACTACTGACCATCGAGTATTGACCATTCACCATTCATCACTATTGGCTCTTAAATAAACTGATACGCTTTCAAAGTCAGGAATTCTTCGAAATTATCATTGAGAACAAGGTCATCAAAAAGTTCGGTAGCGAGTTCAAACTTTCCACTTCTGAACCGTTCTTCACCGACATAATTTTTGATTTTCTCCAATTCCTCTTCCTGCCAGTGCAAAACCATTTCGGGCATTAATGTTCGGCCGTCTTCTAATTTTGCTTCATTTTTCAGCCATTGCCAAATTTGGGTTCGGGATATTTCTGCAGTCGCCGCATCTTCCATTAAATTATACAAAGCAGCAGCGCCAACGCCCATTAACCAAGATTCGATGTAGAGAATTCCGACATTAATATTTTTCCGAACGCCATTTTCAGTAATGGTTCCTTTTGGAATTTCGAGTAGATTTTCTTCGGAAATATGGTAGTCTTCGAATTTTTTACCGATCTGATTTGGCATCGGCATGAATTCATCAAAGATTTTTTTTGCAACCGAAACCAATCCCGGATGGGCGACCCACGTTCCGTCATGACCATTTTTCACTTCGCGTTCTTTATCCGCGCGGACTTTCGCATAAGCGATTTCGTTTTCTTTTTCGTTATTTTTCACGGGAATTTGCGCCGCCATTCCGCCCATCGCGTGAACATTTCTTCTATGACAAACCTGAATCACTCTTTTGGAATAAGCACTCATAAAAGGCGAAGTCATGGTCACCTGATCCCTGTCGGGAACTAAAAATTCGGGAAGATTCCGAAACTTTTTAATGTAAGAGAAAATATAATCCCACCGTCCGCAATTGAGGCCGGAACTGTGTTCTTTTAATTCAAATAAAATTTCATCCAGTTGGAAAGCGGCGGTAATGGTTTCAATGAGAACTGTTGCTTTAATGGTACCCTGCGGGATTCCTAGATAATCCTGTGAAAATTTAAAAACATCATTCCACCATTTTGCTTCATTATAATGTTCCAATTTTGGCAAATAAAAATAAGGTCCACTTCCATTTTCAATTAATCTTTCAGCATTTCTAAAGAAATAAATTCCAAAATCGATTAAAGAACCGGAAGTTCTTTTACCATTGATTTTAATATTTTTTTCTTCTAAATGAAGACCACGGGGGCGAACCAAAAGCGTGGCTGCGTTTTCGCCCAATTCATATTTTTTACCGTTTTCACTTTCGAAACTGATGGTTCTGTTGACGGCATCGGAAAGATTTCTTTGTCCTTCCATACAATTTTCCCAAGTCGGCGAATTGCTGTCTTCAAAATCTGCCATGAAAGCGGAAGCGCCTGAATTCAAAGCATTGATCACCATTTTTCGTTCAACCGGTCCGGTAATCTCCACTCTTCTGTCGAGTAAATCTTTTGGCAAAGGATTACAACTCCACTTCCCGTTTCTGATTTCCTCTGTTTCTGCTAAAAATTTTGGAAGCTGGCGGTGATCGAATTCGATTTGCTTCAATTTTCTTGACTGAAGAAGAGCAGTTCTTCTATTGTTGAAATTAACATGAAGTTCCGCCAAAAAGACCAATAATTCAGAAGTAAAAATGTCGCTGTACTGTTCCTGAGGGACGATCTGAAATTGTGTTGCCGTTTCCATTTGTTTACACTTTAAAGATTTAATACTGCAAACTTAAATAAAAAACTTTCACAAATAGCGAACGTTCGCTAAACTTACCAAACATAAATTATGCGAACAATCGCTTTATTTTATTTATCTTTGTATTCATCGGATTCTACATCTATTTAGAAATAATATAAATTAATTTTTGATTAATGGCAAGTGACAGTGATTTTATAAAAACCGTTTTTGGACTGAAAATGAAACAGTTTCGTCAAAAGAAAGGTTTTTCTTTACAGGATCTGGCGACTTTAACAGGAGTTTCCAAATCGTATTTAAATGAAATAGAAAACGGCAAAAAGTACCCGAAACATGATAAAATTTCACAGCTTGCAACTTCACTACATTGCACTTACGACGATTTGGTCTCTACCAAACTGGACAAAAGTTTAGCGCCAATCGCAGAAATCATACAGTCCGATTTTTTTAAAGAAATTCCGCTCGACCTTTTTGGCATCAACAAAAACAACCTCATCAGTATCATCAGTGAGGCACCGAAAAAAGTGACCGCTTTCATCAATACTTTAATTGAAATTGCGAAGAATTACAATCTCAGCAAGGAGCGTTTTTATTTTGCCGTCATCAGAAGTTTTCAGGAATTATACGACAATTATTTCCCTGAGATCGAAGAAAAAGCTAAGGATTACATTTTAGAAAATAAACTTTCAGAAAAACCCAGTTCTGTTGAATTCCGGCAGATTTTAGAGCGGCAGTTTCAGTACGAAATCCGGTCACTCGATTTGGAACACTATGGTGCTTCCGGAAAATTGCGTTCTCTTTTTATCCCGGAAAAAAAACTACTTTTACTGAATGAACTTTTAGATGAAGATCAGAAAATTTTTATTCTCGCAAAAGAAATCGGTTTTAATATTTTGAATCTCAATCCTCGGCCAAACACTTATTCCTGGCTAGATTTTACAAGTTTTGAAGAACTTCTCAGCAATTATTACGCTGCCTATTTCGCCGGATGTTTATTGATTCGAAAAGAAACATTAACTCAAAAATTAAGCAGTTTCTTTGAAAATCAGGAATGGAACCCTGCCCTTTTTGAAAATTTAACTGAAGAATTCACCAATTCACCGGAGACATTTTATTACCGGCTGACCAATATTTTACCACAAGAATTCGGGATTAAAGATTTGTTTTATCTCTGTTTTACCAAAAAGAAAAATTCAGATAAAATTCAGATTTTAAAAGAACTTCATCTGAATCAGCAACAGGCTCCGCATGCAAACGCGACGAGTGAACATTATTGCAGACGCTGGATTGCGGTGAAAAACATGAGCAATCTAAAAGAAAATGAAAAGCTCACCGACGCACAAATTTCTCACTATAAAGATACCGGCTTAACCTATCTGGTGATTTCCACGTCGCAGAAAAACCCTTTTTCTGATGGAACGAACAGAAGTTATTGTATTGGAATCTTATTAAATTCAGCTTCTTTAAAGAAAATTAAATTTGCAAAAAGCGATCAGATCAAAACAGTTAATGTCGGTGTAACGTGTGAATTCTGCAGTATTTCTGACTGTGAAGTAAGGCAGGCACCGCCTTTGAGATTAGAAAAGGAAATTTTTAATGAAAATATGAAAAAGTCTATCCAGCAGATTCGGAAGCAAATGCTTTAGGACAAAAAAGCCATGCTTTTTTCAACCACAAAAGTTTCTGTGCTATTATCCAAGTAAAAGATCTATACATTTTTACTTTATGGACTTAAATTTAATAGAGCATTTTTCAGAAATTCTTTGTGACTATGTGGTTTTTAAACAATGGCTTTCAATAATTAAACTCTAATCATCCAGTAATAATTCTCAATCAATTTCTTCATTTTTCATTAAAAATTAATTTGTAACTTTCACTAAACAAATGGAGTATGTTTTTAGTGGACTTACTTTTCCCGAACCGCTGTCTGGAATGTAACCGAATTATCCACCCGGAGGAAGTGGTTTGCGAACTGTGTTTTAATCAAATCAATTTTACCCATCACCATATTTCAGAAAGCAATCTTCTGACAGAAAAATGCCGTTTGCTTTTCCCGATCGAGAACGCTTTTGCATTAATGCAGTTTGAGCGGCAAAGTACAAGTCAAAAAATCATCCATCAGTTAAAATATGGCCGCCGGGAGAAAATCGGAAAAATCATTGCCAACTGGACGGCTGAAAAATTAGATTTTTCGCATTCAAAACCCGATCTTTTAGTGACTGTTCCCCTTCATCCAAAAAAATTAAAAGAACGCGGCTACAATCAACTGCATTTGTTTGCAGATGAACTTTCAAAAAATCTTAAAATCCCTTGTGAACACACTTTAATTAAAAGAAATTTCTACAAGAAAGCTCAGGCAAAGAAGAAAAAAGAGCAAAGAAATTTCAATGAAAACCTTTTTTCAATTACCAGAAACATTTCCAATCACCATATATTAGTGATCGATGATGTTTTCACAACCGGGAATACGATG
Source organism: Chryseobacterium sp. MDT2-18 (assembly GCF_030815285.1). Classification (NCBI taxonomy): domain Bacteria; kingdom Pseudomonadati; phylum Bacteroidota; class Flavobacteriia; order Flavobacteriales; family Weeksellaceae; genus Chryseobacterium; species Chryseobacterium sp. MDT2-18. The sequence goes on from NZ_JAUSWQ010000008.1 coordinate 59,431, forward strand.
AGCGCCGTTGCGTGGGAAATTTTAAAAGCCGGAGATAATAAAGTGAGTGTTTTGGTAATGGCGATGGATTAAAAAAATCCTCCTCGAAAAGAGAAGGATTATTGTTTTTTGTATGTTATGATTTTTTATCTCTGTAATTTTTCACCGTAGGACAAATCGCCGGCATCTCCCAAACCTGGCGTAATATAGCCTTTTGAGGTCAACTTTTCGTCGATAACGCCTACCCATATTTTCGCTTCCGGAAATTCTTTCTGAATGGTATCAACGCCTTGTTGTGAAGCGATTGCTGCTACAATATGGAGTTGTGTCGGTTTTCCGTGATTCAATAAATCTTTGATGGCTTCAATTAAGCTTGCGCCGGTAGCCAACATCGGGTCTGCGACGATTAAGGGCCTGCCGTCGATACTCGGACAGGTGAGATAATCCTGTTTGATGGAGAAATAATCGTTTGCATCATGTTTTCGATATGCTGCTACGAAACCGCAATCTGCCTTATCCAGATAATTTAAAATCCCCTGAAACAAAGGAACGCCTGCTCTTAAAATCGTTGTAATTACGGGTTGTACGGCAACTTCCTGGGATTTAATTTTGTCTAAAGGTGTGGTAATTTCGATTTCCTTCTGTTCCAACCCTTTGCTGATTTCAAATGCTGCAATTTCTCCAATTCTTTCCATATTTCGACGGAAGCGGAATCGGTCATTTTGAATTTCTACATTTCGAAGTTCATTGATCCAAGTATTAATAAGAGAAAATTGATCTGATAAGATTGTTACCATAGGAATTAATTAGGCCCCAAAGGTCGGGAAAAATTTAGGTATTAAAAAGCCTCTTAGATAAAATCTAAAAGGCCATTGTTTTTATTTTTGTCTGAAGTAAACTTCAATAGGAACACCGGTGAAACCGAAATGTTTTCGAAGTTGATTTTCAGCAAATCTTTTGTAAGCTTCCTTCACATATTGTGGCAAATTACAGAAAAACACAAACTGTGGACTCGGCGTAGGCAGCTGTACACAATATTTGATCTTCACATATTTCCCTTTCAGTGCCGGCGGCGGTGTTGCTTCAAAAACAGGAAGCATTACTTCATTTAATTTTGAAGTTTTAATTTTCTTCGCTCTGTTTTGGTAAACTTCCATCGCAACTTCAACAGTTTTCAGAATCCTCTGTTTCGTTAAAGCGGATACAAAAAGAATTGGAATATCGGTAAACTGACCGATTTTTTCTTTAATTCTCGCTTCGAAGTCACGGGTGGTATTGGTTTCTTTTTCCACCAAATCCCATTTATTGACCACGATTACGATTCCTTTTCTATTTTTCTGAGCCAATCCGAAAATATTCATATCCTGAGATTCCCAACCTAAAGTGGCATCTACCATGATAATCACAACATCGGAATATTCTATAGAACGAACAGAACGCATCACCGAGTAAAATTCCAGATCTTCTTTTACTTTGGCTTTACGGCGCATTCCAGCGGTATCAACCAAAACAAATTCATGTCCGAACTTGTTATATAAAGTTTGTATAGAATCCCGGGTGGTTCCAGCTACATCAGTTACAATATTCTGTTCCTTGTCTAAAAGAGCGTTGGTTAAAGTTGATTTTCCAACGTTTGGTCTTCCTGCAATCGTGATTTTTGGTAAACCTTCGAAAGGATCTTTATATTCAGTAGTAGGGAAATCTTTTACGATATCATCCAACAACTCTCCGGTTCCGGATCCCGTTGCTGAAGACATGGTATAATATTTTGGAATTCCCAATTGATAAAATTCGGTAGCTGCCAACTCTTCTTTCGCAGAATCAGCTTTGTTAACCACAATATAAACCGGTTTATTAGAACGGCGTAACATTTCATGAATTTCAATATCGGTATCTGTTAAACCTTCAGCAACATTAAGCATGAAGATAATTGATGTAGCTTCATCAACGGCTAATTCAACCTGTTTGATAATTTCTCCTTGAAATGCATCTTCAGTATCCACCTCGTAACCACCGGTATCGATCACGGTAAATTCAACTCCGTTCCAGTCAGATTTTCCGTAATGACGGTCTCTGGTAACTCCGGCTGTTGAATCTACGATAGCTTCTCTTCTTTCGAGAAAACGATTAAAAAGGGTGGATTTTCCTACGTTGGGACGTCCAACTATGGCGACGATATTCGACATAAAATTTTGTTTAATAATGACATTATTAATGGGTTACTCGAACTTTTCGAGCCCAAAAATTTTTGCAAAGATAGTTTTTTTTCAGCGGCCGTATAAGTAATGTTAAATATTTGTAACTTTCCGTTACATTTGTTTCATCGTGCAACTGATTGCCTGGAACATCTGTGAAATCTATTTAAAAAAAATTAATACCAAAAAACTTTAAAATTATGAATGCTATTTTAATTATTCTGGCTTTTTGCGCTGTAGCTTTATTCTATGGAGTATCTATCTACAATCAATTGGTAAAGTTGCGTACGATGGTTGATGAAGCATGGAGCAGTATCGATGTGATGCTGAAAAAAAGATACGATTTAATCCCAAATTTGGTAGAAACGGTGAAAGGTTATGCCACGCACGAGAGAGAAACCTTTGACAGTGTGACGAGAGCGAGAGCCGCCGCCATGGCTGCAAATTCCGTTGAGGAAAAAGAAGCGGCTGAGAAAAACCTTAACCAGGCGATGATGACTTTGAACGCCGTTGCAGAACAATATCCGGACTTAAAGGCAAATACCAATTTCCTGCAACTTCAGGGCGAACTTTCTACTTTGGAAGGCGACATTGAAAAATCGAGAAGATATTATAATGGAACCGTTCGGGAAAACAATATTCTGGTCGCTACTTTCCCGAGCAATATTATAGCGAACCTGTACAAGTTTACCAAATCTCCTTTCTTTGAACTGGAAAACGTAACTGAAAGAGCGGTTCCCAATGTAAAATTCTAAAAACCATGAACCGGTTAATTTTTGCATTTCTGATCCTGATTTTCGGGCTTGGCCCGGCACAGGATTTGGCGGTTGATTCTTCTGCCGGGAAAAACTATGAACATATTATTTCTTTCGATTCCGATATTATAATTGCAAAAAATGGGCAAACTACGGTTACCGAAAAAATAAAAGTTTATGCAGAAGGAATTAAGATCCGCCGAGGAATTTTCCGGTCCTTACCTTTATGGAGGAACATTAATGGCAGGAAAATAAGAATTAAATATAATCTCATTTCGGTTCAAAAAAATGGATCTAAAGAAGATTATCATACCGAAAGCACCAGTTCTGATTTCGATATTTATTTCGGTAATAAAGACATCCTCTTAACTCCGGGAGTTTATGAATATGAACTGCAATACACGACCTCAGATCAGATTGGATTTTTTGACAAGTATGATGAATTTTACTGGAACGTGAACGGCACATTGTGGGATTTTCCTATGGATAAAATCTCGGCTAAAGTTACTTTGCCGGAAGGTGCAGAAATTCTTCAGCAATCATGTTATACGGGAAGCTATGGATCGGATGAATCCAAATGCACAGGCAAGCAATTATCTGCAAACACAATCGAATGGTCCGCCAAAAACTTAGCACAAAATGAAGGATTAACCGTTGCAGTTGGTTTCAACAAAGGAATTTTTGCCCCTTCGCCTCCACCGGGATTTTTAGAAAAATACGGGATTTTAGCAGCGCTTATTGCAGCAGCTTTAGGATTATCAGGATACTTTTTTACCACTTGGAAGAAATACGGGATCGATCCGCAGAAGCCCATTGTATATCCACAGTTCAATGCGCCACAAAACCTGTCTCCTGCTTCGTTAGGTTATCTGGAAAATGAACAGTATTCGACTCAGCTGATCTCAGCAGCAATTGTAAGTCTGGCAGTTAAAGGTTACCTTAAAATCATTGAAGAAGATAAAAGAATTCTGGGGATTTTCGGCGGCAAAGAATATACATTAGAAAAAATCAAAGAACAGGATCAGAACTTACCCCAGGAAGAAATCAGTCTGATGAATAAGTTATTTACAGATGAAGCAACGACCCTATCTTTTGACGGAAAATACAGTTCAAAGATTGAAAATGCTGTGAATGATTTTAAAGCCAGTTTAAAATTCCAACATGATGACTTTTTGAAAAAAGGAAATAATACGAGTAAACTATTCTTACCGATTATCGTCATTTCTGTTTTTTACGGTCTGGGTTTATTTTTCAGTTACCGGTTAAGTTATAGCGATACGCATCTGGGCGCAGGAATTTTTCTGAGTGCGGCTGCTTTATTTACAGGAATTTTTATTTCTGTATTTTTTGAAAGATCAAATGTGGTGAAAGTTCTATTTGCTTTTATTTCAATAGGATTGATTTCGATTCTTTCAACAGTCTTCTCACTTGACACGGGAAGACCAGAAAACATGGGCTTTTACGCAAGTTATGGTTTTTTACTATTTGGATTTATGGCATTGGTTCTTTACCAACATTTCATTAAACAACCAAGTCCGGAAAAGCTGGAAACCCAATCGCTCATCGAAGGTTTTAAAATGTATCTGGGAACAGCAGAGGAAAAAACTTTACAGTTTCACAATCCGCCGGCAATGACGCCCGATATTTTTGAAAAAATGTTGCCTTACGCGATGGTTTTAGGCGTTGAGAAAATTTGGGGCGAAAAATTCCAAAGCATGTTAAAAAAATCAGCTTTAGGTGAAAATCAGCAATATCATTCGAATTGGTTTATTGGCACTTCGGTAATGAATATGAATTTTGCGGGCTCCTTAAACTCTTCACTGTCACAATCCATCGCGAGTTCTTCTACGCAACCCTCAAGTTCCGGAAGCGGATCAGGTGGTGGTGGATTTTCCGGAGGTGGCGGTGGCGGTGGCGGAGGTGGCGGCTGGTAATTGTGAATTGTGGTTTTCTATTTTTAAACAATAAAAAAAACGTTCTGATTTTCTCAGGACGTTTTTATTTAAGAAGAGTATTGGTTTCTAATCAATATTTTAATTTAAACCCTGCGGCCAGAGAGTAAATTAATTATTGCAAGCAATACAATTGCACCCACTGCTCCAGTTAAAATCTGTCCGATAATAGCAGTTCCAAACAGGGTTCCCAAAAGGAAATATCCAATAAATCCGCCGATAATACCGACTATAATATTCCCGATTAATCCTAGACTTCCGCCTTTAAAGATTTGTGCTCCCAACCATCCGGCAACAGCCCCAATAATTAATGTCCATAAAATTCCCATAATTGTAATTTTTTTAATGTTAATATTAAATGATGTTCAAAAGATTATCCAAATTTATGCCGAAATATATTTTTTATAAAATTTAAACGTCAATCATTTTTTTGAAGGACTTCCCTGCGCCGCTGGCTTCTTTAATAAAATATTCAAAATGTTAAAATTTATTTCAAACACATGATTCACCTTATTTTCAAATGTTCATCACAGCAAAGAACCCATTAATATTACTTTCTAAATTCATGCTTTGATGTGGGCTGTTTACTTCAAATTTTAACCAATAAAAAAATTATAAATTATCACATTGTCTTTAAAAGGTAAACCTTGATTGCCGCTCCTGATATTTCATGATATTACCCGTGGTTTTCACTTAAGAAATTTCCGTATCTTTGCCCTCGAAAATTTAAATAGATTAAATACAAACCGCACTCAATACGGAGTGCCAAAGACGAACAAATTTTATGAATGCTCCACAAGCAATTATTGAAAAAATTCAATTAAGCGATGGTAGAGAAATCACCATCGAAACAGGAAAGTTAGCAAAACAGGCTAACGGTGCTGTAGTAGTAAGAATGGGAGGCACGATGCTTCTTGCAACAGTTGTCGCCAGCAAAGACGCTAAACCAGGTGTTGACTTCTTACCTTTAACAGTAGATTACAGAGAGAAATTTTATTCAGCAGGAAAAATCCCGGGAAACTTTTTCAGAAGAGAAGCAAGACCATCTGACGAAGAAATCTTAACGATGAGATTAGTTGACCGTGTTTTACGTCCGCTTTTCCCATCAGATTTCCATGCAGAAGTTCAGGTGATGATTTCCCTGATCTCTTATGATAAAGAATGTATGCCGGAATCTTTGGCCGGATTAGCCGCTTCTGCAGCAATCGCCATTACCGACATTCCTTTCAACGGTCCAATGTCTGAAGTTACCGTAGCCAGAATCGACGGAAAATTGGTTGTTAACCCAAGTATGGAGAATTTAGCGAAAGCTGATTTAAATATTATGGTTGGTGCCACTAAAGATTCAATCGTAATGGTAGAAGGTGAAATGGAAGAAATTTCTGAACAGGAAATGATCGAAGCCATTAAATTCGCACACGAAGAAATTAAAGTTCAGGTAGCCGCTCAGGAAAGATTAGCCGAGAGAGTTGGTAAATCTCTTCCAAAAAGAGAATATTCCCACGAAGATCACAACGAAGAAATCCGTGAAAAAGTTTGGGCTCAAACTTATGATAAAGTATTGGATATTGCAAAAACGCCTTCTGCTAAAGAAGAAAGACATGATAATTTCCAGGCTGTTTTAGCTGACTTCTTAACGCAGTATTCTGAGGAAGAATTAGTAACAGTAACCCCTTACGCAAAAATCTATTTCCACGATGTAGAAAAAGAAGCAATGCGTCAGATGATCCTTAACGACAAAATCCGTTTAGATGGAAGAAGCCCGGAAACGATTCGTCCGATCTGGTCAGAAGTTGATTATTTACCGGGAGCACACGGTTCTGCGATCTTTACAAGAGGAGAAACTCAGTCATTGACTGCCGTAACTTTAGGATCTGTAAAAGATGCGAACATGGTGGATACGGTTGCGATTAACTACGATCAGAAATTCTTCTTACATTATAACTTCCCACCGTTCTCAACGGGTGAAGCAAGACCTTTAAGAGGAACTTCAAGAAGAGAAGTAGGTCACGGGAACCTGGCTCAGAGAGCTTTGGCAAAAATGATTCCTACAGAAAATCCTTACACCATCCGTATCGTTTCTGATATTTTAGAATCAAACGGTTCATCTTCAATGGCGACCGTTTGTGCCGGAACTTTAGCATTAATGGATGCCGGTGTACAAATTTCAAAACCGGTTTCCGGGATTGCCATGGGATTGGTAACTGATCCTAAATCAGGCAAATTCACCGTACTTTCTGATATCTTAGGAGACGAAGATCACTTAGGTGACATGGACTTCAAAGTGACAGGAACTGCAGACGGAATCACCGCTTGTCAAATGGACATCAAAGTGGAAGGATTGTCAATGGATATTATGGAAAAAGCATTGGATCAGGCGAAAGCCGGAAGACTGCACATCCTTAATGAATTATTAAAAACCCTTGACGCACCAAGACCGGACGTAAAACCACACGCACCGAAAATGGAAGTATTGGAAATCTCCAAAGACTTCATCGGAGCGATCATCGGACCTGGAGGAAAAATTATTCAGCAAATGCAGAAAGATTTCGAAACCGTTATCGCGATTGAAGAAATTGGCGAAATCGGAAGAATTGAAATTTCCGGCGTGAACAGAGAAAACATCAACGCAACGATTGCAGCGATCAACGAAATCTGTTTCGTTCCTGTAGTTGGAAATGTGTACAACGGTAGAGTTGTAAAAGTAATGGATTTCGGTGCTTTTGTAGCGATTGCAAAAGGAACTGAAGGTTTATTGCATATTTCTGAGATCGAATGGGCACGTTTGGATAAAGTTCCTTACAACGAAGGCGATCAGGTAGAAGTGAAATTCATGGGTTACGATGACCGTAAGAAAATGAAACTTTCTAGAAAAGTTTTGTTGCCAAGACCGGCTCGTGAAGAAAGACCGAATAACGACAGACCGAGAGAAGACCGCCCACAAGGTGACAGACCTCAACGAAGAGATGACCGACCGGAAAATAACGGCGGACATAATCCTGAAAATAAAGGATAAAATAATAGAAACCACCTCGAAATGAGGTGGTTTTTTTATTTATACAGTTATTGTTAAGTCTTCTATCTATTAGAAACTCCTTTCCCTTTTTATGATGATACCCAGTTTTTCCAGGGTCTGATCATCGCGGAAAAGCACTTTGGCAAAAGCGACGAGCTGCGTATATTTTGGGTAAAGCAAATCCAGCGCGGTATCCCGGATATCGGTCGCACGCTGCGCTTCGCCGAGTTCTTTTTTCTGAGATTCCTTCAGGGCAGAGATCTCCACCAAAGCTGTTTGCTGCGCAGTAATTGTGACATCGTCAATGTTTACCGAGGCTGCCTTGGCTTTGAAGGTTGGATTAGCCAATAGCTGCGCATAGAAATTACTGACCTGCTGAAACCATGCAGCATAAGCCTGTTTGCGTCCGGCATCGATCCCCAGCGTTGTGTTGGCCTGGCGGTCACCTTTGAAGATAATTTTTGCAAGGTTGCGGTGGCGGGTAAAGGCAGCGTCGATTTCCTCACGCTTTAGATTGAATTTGTCCGTTTCGGCGTACTGCTCGCCATACTCCATTTTCTGTTGTTGACTCAGCTGCTCCAGATTGGCAATGTTTGTCAGATAGTCGTCCAATTGAGTTTCGGTAATGCCTACGGTGGCGAGTTCCGATAATATTTCGGGTTCTTTGGCATTGGTGAAAGCAACTTTCATTTTTGCGATCATCTGTTCTGCGGAAACATATTTGCTTCTCGATTTCTTACCGTCTGTCGGATTTGTGTTTTTAGGATTCTCCATGTTTATTTGTATTTAATTGTAAATATAGCAAATAAATGGATGAATAAACAAATCATCAATTACAAAAATTCTTACTCAATGTTGTTTTACCATTTCTAATACTTGCGTAACCATTTCTGATGCTTGCGGAATCATTTCTGAAGCTTGCGGAACCATTTCTGACAGTTGCGGAAGGATTTCTTGAGGTTGTGGAATAATTTCTAATACTTGCGGAATGATTTCTGGAGATTGCGGAAAGATTTTAAAGAAAAAAACTCCGAAGTATCCCGACTTCGGAGAGCGGTTTTTTTTAGACGCCACGCGATGGAATCGCGCGGCAGCGGGGGCACGGATTATAAATCCGCGCCATCGGAGTTTTCTGTTTTTAAATTATTCACAAAATCGGTAAGGTCTTCATTATATTTTACGATTACTAATTTACAGCTGTTTTGAAGACATTTTCTCTTTTTAATATTGTCTCTGTAGATTGTTTTTTTTAGGCCTTCATCTCCTCCAAAGTATTTTATAGACTCATAATGTTGCTTGCCGTTATATTCAATAGCAATGTTTAGTTCTTTAATAAATATATCTATTCTTTGTCTACCTAACCATTCGGGACTGTATTGGGATATTATTTCATAATTCGGGAAAACCTCTTTTATTAAATTAAAGAGTAAACTTTCATTATATAAACTTCCTACAATATTATATCCTTTATTTGATCTAATTTTGTTCTCAATAGACCTTAAGTTATTTTTTAATTTTTTGTAATATTCACGAATTAAATTTTCGTTTATATTCATGGTTCTCAAACGTTCTTGAAAATATTCTGAGACATTAATTTGTGCTCCAGCATCATACCATCTTTCTAATATTTTAATTCCTAAAATATCGGATTTAAATGCCAGATAAATATTTTCTAAATTCAAATGTTCTTCAAGAAATTCAATTTCAAAAAACTGTTTAGCCTCTTGGTCTGTTAAGGAATCTATAAAGGTTGAAAAGTCTTCTGATTTCAACATTTTATTTGTGCTTTCTGAAATTTTAATTTTAAAATTAGGAGAAGTGATATAAGAAAGAGATAGGTCTATTGAATCATTATTTAGAACATAATTTGAAATATCGTGCTTATTAATATTTAGTTTATCTACAATTGTGATAATGCTGTATTGAAATGCGTTGAGAAGTTTTAATTTTAATAAAGCATTTAAAACATCATTTTCATTTGCTTTAGACCTAACTATTAATTGTATTCTTTCCGTAGATGTATACCATTCGTTTTCTGAAAACGTGTCGCAATAAATTTGATCAAAACTGATTAAGTCTTCAAATGAATTTAAATAATCAAATAATTTTAGATTGTAAAAACTATATTTGACAGAAGAATTATCGTTATTTATAAGAATCTTGTCACCATTTGGAATAAGTAGAATAAAGACCCATCTGTCTCCATGTATATTTTCAATTACTTTTGAACAGGGGAAACAATTCGATTCACTTATTAAATAATTTTTATTCTGATAAGAAATCAATTCGAAAACTTCATTTTTGCTGTTTGTGAAGCGTATAGGATTTGTAATTACGTCTAAATCCTTAATTCCAAGTCTGTGATTGTTATCAGTTGAGTAAGAATTCAATTCCGTATGAATTGATTTAAAATCGATATTGAGATAATTTTTATAGCAATTATTTATTAGGTGAATGGAAGATTTACTGACATTCTTTGCGGTATTTTTATGAAAATTGAAAATCATCACTTAGCGATTTTTTAAATGCCGATAGTTTGTATATAGGTCTCATATAATACTACAAATAACCCTTGTATGGTGTATTGGACTCATCAATGTGATCTCACTCGGCAATCAAATATAAGCAATTTTCAGTCATAATGATTTAACATATTATAATTGTAAAAGAGCGTATTGTTTTGTTAAATTGTACCATTAACATTAATAAAAATAAACATGCTTTTAAATCAACTCAAAACCTCCCCGGAAACCATAGCCTTTAAAGAAGTCATTGCCTACATCGATGAACATTACGATTTCACGCCGACAAAATTCACGAACGGAACTGCGGTGAATGAAGCGGGGGAAAACAACGGTTCCTGCAAAGTTTTCAGTTTTGCAAAGCTGAATGATTTATCAGAACAAGAAACCTTATCGTTATTTGGAGATTTCTATAGAAATGATGTTTTGGAAAATCCGGAAGGAAACGATCATCAAAATATCAGAAACTTTATGGACTTCGGTTGGGAAGGAATTTCGTTTGAAGGGGAAGCTTTGAAGAAGAAGTTTTAAGTCCTGATTATCTGATGTGTGAACAGATTTAAACTATAAGCCTGTTTAAAAATGATAAAAATAGTTAAACCGCAAAATGAGCAAAATAAAATCTAAAAAGAAAACACTCTAAAAGAACTATCCCTTTGGTGCCTTTGGTGGTTTTTACACAAATTTAAACAGGTTTTAAGTATTTAATAAAACTGATTTTATTAAATAATTCAAACTTCAGGTTTCTTTCCACTTTTTATGAATTGAAAAAAATAATTATAAAAACAGAAACCACCTCATTTCGAGGTGGTTTCGTTTGTTTAAAGCTGTTCAAATCTCGCCTGGAAAAACCTCAGGTATTTCGGTTCGTAAATCATTTTCAAACCTTTGATCTGGTTTCTGCGTTCATAAACTCTGGCGGTGGATTCTGCGATTACATCCATGTGAGCTTGCGTGTAAACTCTTCTCGGAATGGTGAAACGAACCAATTCCAGTTTTGGATGATAATTTTCTCCCTTGGAATTTCTTCCGGCGGAAACTATCCCGCGTTCCATAGTTCTGATGCCGGCATCCAGATAAATTTCAGCAGCCAAAGCCTGAGCGGGAAAATCATCCTGGGAAACGTGCGGTAAAAACTGTTTTGCATCAACGAAAATTCCGTGACCGCCAATGGGTGTAACGATGGGAACTCCGAATTCCTTCATTTTATCACCCAAATAGAAAACCTGACCGATTCTGGCTTTCATGTGTTCTTCCTGCACGCTTTCATAAATCCCGATGGACATGGCTTCCATATCGCGTCCTGCCAAACCGCCGTAAGTATGCAATCCTTCATAAACAACGACCAGATTTCGGGCTTCTTCAAAAATATCATAGTCATTTAAAGCTAAGAATCCACCGATATTCACCAATGCATCTTTTTTCCCGCTAAAAGTCGCACCATCGGTATAACTGCAGATTTCCTTTACAATTTCAGCGATGGTTTTCAAACGATATCCTTCTTCTTTTTGTTGGATAAAATAGGCATTCTCGGCAATTCTGGTCATATCGAGCATCACTTTAATTCCTTTTTCTTGAGTATAATTCCGAACGGCTTTCAGATTTTCCATACTCACCGGTTGTCCGCCGGCTAAATTCACGGTCACGGCAACGCAGATATAAGCGATTTTCTCAGCGCCATATTCCTGAACTAATTTTTCCACTTTATTTAAATCTACATTTCCTTTAAAGGGAAAATCAGATGCTGAATCGTGGGCTGCATCGATAATCACGTCATGAAAAACGCCGCCTGCCAATTCCTGGTGCAGCCTTGTCGTGGTGAAATACATATTTCCGGGAACAATATCGCCGGGTTTAATCATGATTTGCGAAAGAATATTTTCTGCTCCCCGGCCTTGATGTGTGGGAACCAAATATTGATATCCATAAACTTCTTTCACCGCTTCTTCCAGATGGTAATAGTTTTTACTTCCGGCGTAGGCTTCATCACCAAGCATCATTCCGCTCCACTGCCGGTCGCTCATCGCATTGGTTCCGCTGTCGGTGAGCAGATCAATATAAACGTCTTCTGATTTGAGTAAAAAAGTATTGAATCCGGCTTGTTTTAAAGCTTCTTTTCGTTGAGATGGTGTGGTCATTTTCAGCAATTCCACCATTTTAATTTTATAGGGTTCTGCCCAGCTGTCTCTTTTCGGTAACATAATTTTGTTTTTATAATTGTACTTGAATATTGATCGGATTTAATAAAAAACCCAATTGACGAATTGAAAAAACAAAAAAAGTTAAGTCGGTTTGCGCAGGAATTTTTTAAACAGGAGCAATGAGAACAAATCCAAAAACAGTTCGGATAATTTTAGAAAATTTAATTGAGCGGTTCCCATTTTGTGATTCTATAGAACAAATATAGCCAATGAATCAATGCCAAAAATCTGATTTGAATCATATTTGGCAAACAAATTGCAAATAAGGTTAACATAAAAAAATACTATTATGAATCCTGTACTTTTAAGAAAAATCCTGATTTGGGTTTCACCGATGATCATCGCTTTTATCGTAAAAAAATATGACGAAAGACAATTGAAAAACCAACAGGCAAAAGCAACTGTAAAAAATTAAGACTAAAAAAAATCCGTCCCGTTAGATCAACGGGACGAAATTTTTTACTTATAAATCATAGGAAGTGGCCTGGTGATATTCTTTTAATAAATTTTCAAAGACTTTTTCGACCGGCAAAATTTCATGAATTAAAGCCGAGACCTGGCCGATTTCTAATTCACCTTCCTCCAGATCGCCTTCGAACATTCCGCGTTTGGCTCTGGCTCTACCGAGAGTTTCCCGTAATGCATCAGCATTTCTACCCTGCTCATAGAGTTTTTCCAACTCATAGAAGAATTTATTTTTCACCAAGCGAACGGGCGCCAATTCTTTTAAAGTCAAATACGTATCCCCTTCATTTAAAGAAATGACTTTATTTTTAAAGTTTTCATGCGAACTCGCTTCTTCGGTTGCGGCGAACCGCGATCCGATCTGCACGCCGTCTGCACCGAGAATCATGGCCGCTTTCATCTGAGAACCCAACGCAATTCCGCCCGCAGCAATCAAAGGTTTTGAAATATGCTGTTTCACGTTTGGAATCAAACAGAACGTGGTGGTTTCATCACGTCCGTTATGTCCGCCGGCCTCGAAACCTTCTGCGACAATAGCATCAACGCCGGCCTCTTCACATTTCATGGAAAACTTGGTCGAGGAAACCACGTGAGCGACTTTTAAACCTTCTTTCTTTAATGATTCGGTATAGATTTTGGGATTTCCGGCCGAGGTGAAAATAATCTTCACGCCTTCTTCCAAAACAATCTGGATGATTTCTTCTAAATTCGGATAGAGCATCGGAACGTTTACCCCAAAAGGTTTGCCGGTCGCGGCTTTGCATTTGCGGATGTTTTCGCGCAGAATATCGGGATACATACTCCCGGCTCCGATTAAGCCCAAACCGCCCGAATTCGATACCGCAGAAGCCAGACGCCAACCGGAATGCCAAATCATTCCACCCTGAATGATAGGATATTTTATTTCAAATAATTGGGTGACTTTATTTTGCTTTTCACTCATTTCTTTCCACTTTTTGGCCACGCCAAAATCTAAAAAATTACTCATGTGGTAAATTTAAATAATTCGGCGGTGAGGAAAAAATGTGGGAGTGAAAATTTATTACAGAAGAAAAAGGTAAATCTGATATTTTTATCATCATCAAAAAATGAACGCAGGAGAAACCTCTTTTAAAACAAAAAGCTAATCTTTAATAATTTTATATTCCCCAAATTCTCCATTCCAATTTTCACCGTATGTTGAAAATTCGATATATAAAATTTTGCCGTCAGTAACATCAATTACATAATTCAAACCCTGTTTTAAACCTTTAATTTCTATATTTTCTCCATTACTGAATAATGCATTCATATCATCAAAATTTAATTCATCACCATTTACATATTCCAGATCTACCAGCATTCCGACGCCGGTGTTTTTTCTTTCCTTCAGTTTTAAATAGGGAATATGAGATTTTAAAGAGGGATATTTTTCGGTCAAAGCGTTTAAAAGGGTCAATTCAAGATTGTTTAATTCTTCCATATTTATGATTTTCGTTGTTAATGAATATGTTTTTCGCCAGCAAAGTAAGGATAACAATTGGAAAGAAATGATGATCAATCAAAATACATTCATCAAAGATAGCCTTCAAAACCAGCGGGCTTAAAAATTATTTCGTTCTAAACAGAACGAAATAATAGAATATTGTGGAATACGGGCGTAATATTTTATACAAGGTTTCGTTCTTTCAGTTGGTTTTCTACGGCTTTTTTGCGGGCTCTGTTTTTAGTAAACACCGGAATGAAAAAGAGCGGGAAAAAAGTGAGAATTCCCAGTCCGTTTTTTACCGTGCTGTAAGTGGCAACACCAATCATGATGCCGCATAATACCGCATTGACGATTAAAGATGATTTTATTTTCTGTACTTCCTGCAAGAGTTCCTGATCTGATAATTCTGATGGTTCTTTCTGTTTCATTTATCGCAATTTTTTTTTGGGTAATTGTTCACAATATTTACCTCTTAACGGCAGTTTACGCGTACAACATTATTACACAACTAAAATAGCAATAATCCCTCACAAATGATCAAAAGAACTTCTTTTATTACAGACGTTGGATATTCTTTCGAAAATAAAAAACACCTGATGTTCTAGCCTCGATTGCAGCGGCATCCTTTTTTTTCGTCGTTCCTCCTCGAAAAAAGATACAGCGGAAAGCGGGACTGGATTTCTGAGAAGCGAAAATTTTGTTGCTCCTTATTCAGATTTTTATGCTTCTTTCCCGTAGAGTTTGTAAAATAATGGGCAAAAAAAAATCTCCGCCGATGCAGAGATTTAATTTTATTTATTTGGCAACTGTTTTACGCCAGTCGGTTTTGAAAGTACAGTCTTTGTAACGGTCGTTGATGGAGATAAATACATTCGGTAATTTTTCTTTTACCCATTTTTCTACCATTTCGTTTTTCTTTTTATTGAGCGCCATTTGCTTAATTCTGTTGTAATCGGTAGTAATATCCAGTTTATGCGCTGCGATCATATCATCGATTTTAATGATGGCTACGGTTTTTCGGTCCTGTTGCGCGGTATCTTCAAACACATCGGTGATGTCACCTTTGTTATGTCCTGCAATCTGGTAAGAGATCGTCGGCGGAAGATTTAGCTTTTCAATTTTATCTGAACCGTCCTGTCCGCTTATAATTCCTGCATTGAACTTGGTTTGTTTGTCATCGGAAAACCGATATGCTGCGTCTTTGAAACTCATTTTACCATCGATAATTAAAGTTCTGATGCTGTCTAATTCTTTTTTTGCAGTCTGAATCTCTTCCGCATTCGGTTCGGCCTTTAAGAGGATATGGCGGGCATCGTACTGCTTTCCACTTTTCTTTACCAGTTGAATGAGGTGGTATCCAAAATCGGATTCTACGGGATCAGACATTTCTCCTTCCTGCAGATTCAGTGCTGCTGCTTCGAAGGGTTTTACCATTTTGCCTTTTGCAATATTGGTGTACAATCCGCCTTTTGCGGCAGATCCCGGATCGTCTGAATAGATTCTCGCCTGGCTTTCAAATGATTCGCCTGCTAAAATATCCTGTTTTATTTTATTGAGTCGTGCAATGATTTCATCTTTATGGGCATCGGTCAGTTTGGGATACATGACAATTTGGGAAAGCGAGACTTCATCTTTCACCTCCGGAAGCTGGTATTGAAAAGTATTGAAAAAATCGGTTACTTCATTGGGAGTAACGTCTGCTTTATCAGTAATTCTGCCGAACTTCATCTGCCCGTAATAGTTGTCTGCATCAATCTTTTCGATGGCATTTTTCATCTCGTAAGAGGTACGGAACTTATAGGTTGACAGCATTGTTTTCTCATCCGGAAACTGTCCTAAGATCTGCGCGTATTTTTGGTTTGCCTGGTCTTTGATGGCTGCCGAGCGGTTTTCTATCAACGTATCTCTTTTGGCTTCATAGATCAAAAGTTTATTGTTGATGATGCTTTCCACAAATTCGCATTTGTTTGCAACACTGGCGCCCTGCTGTTTTGCAAAGTTGGCCTGCTCTTCTATATCTGATTCTAAAATAATTTCATCCCCTACGACTACCGCGATCCCGTCAATCATATCGCCTTTTTTCAAATGCGTCTGCGCTTTGTTGAGAGTCCCGAAAAACACAAGCATTAAGCTAAAAAGCAGGGTGAATTTTACATTTTTGTTCATATCTATTTTTTATCGATTTGCAAAATTATCATTCTAAACGAAATAACCTGCATGTTTTATTATAATTATTTCTTAAAATTCTTTTCTAAATCCTTAAGGAATTCGGGTTGGACCACAATTTTAGTTTTTGCTTTCTGTTCAGCGATGATTTCATTGAGCTTTTTTTCAGTCACCGCATCTTTCAGTTCTTCCGCTGCTTCTTCTTGAGTCATCTGGGACGGAGGAAGTATTTTATCAATGGCGATCACCAAAGATTTATCTCCCATTTTGGTGGTGTGAACGCCTGTTTTAAAAGGAACATTGTATTTGGTAAAGACATCAGCTTCTTTCGACATTTCGCCTTTTTCAAAATTCACCAGGACCTGTTTTTTGTCATTGAGTTTTCCGGCGAATTTCCCTTTTAAAAACTCCCAAGCCTTCACATCTTTTATTTCTTTAGAAATATCTTTGGTCAGTTTTGCATCACCGAAGATGGCAACTCTACCTTCTGCTCTTTCCCCCCAAAAGTATTTGGACTTGTGCTGGTTGTAATATTCAGTAAGCCATTCCGGGTGTTTTGCAATTTCTTCAGTCAAATATCTGGAGAAAATATAGTCCGAGTAAAGTGATTTTTTACTGGCTTCCAGTTCCTCTTTTACATTTTTAAGATTGGTAAAGTTCTGACTGTAAATTTTCAGAACATCCTGGGAATTGATATTATTAAGAGCTTCTGCCCACACTGCAGGTGATAGTTTTGCAGCATCGTCTTTTTTGTCGCCAACAAGTTCTTTGATAAATCCGGCGGTTACTTTTTCATTTTTATACTGATAAAGAAGTTCGCTGTCTTTTGCCGCCACTAAATTCTGATACGATTTTTTGATGTTCTGAAAAGCCGGAAATTCTTTATAAGAAGGATCCGTCTTCAGGTAAGCCGTCATCCTGTCCTGTAAAATTTCAGCATAAAGCGTGCTGTTCATCTCTCTCAGAAAGAATGCTCTGTTTTTTTCTGTTAACACATAAGGTTCAACATTATAAATATTAAAAACAAAATAACTGTCGCCAAAAAGCAAAGGTTCCGGCGTGTAATATCCCGCTTTTTTTCCTTTGAACAGTTCATAAACTTCGTCCGGCAAAGTTGGTGACCCCATGATTACGCCACCGTTATCTTTCTCATGTTCATTGGCACCATACAATTTTGCCACGTCCTGAAAGGTTTTTCCTTCTTTCAAATCCCGGTAAATTTTATCTTTTACCGAATCAGAACTGGCATCTTTAGGAAAAGAGATCGTTCCAAAAATCATGTAACCCAAACTTGGTCTGGAATTCAGAACTTTGGCAAAACCTATATAGGAAGGAGTGTTGAAAAATTTGGTCAGTGTATTATTCGGCGAAGTTTTAATCTCTGCATACATTTGATTATCAAGACTTCCCGGCTTAATGTAAATTGGTTTGGGATTCGCTTTTGTGTATTTTGAGATGGCTTCTTCGATGGTCAGTTTACCGGATTTCACATCGTTATAAACCTGCTGATAATCTGTTTTATCGCCTTCCGTTTTTTCTAAGATGAAAACCTGAACTTCTTTTTCTGTCTGATTATCTTTAACAAAATCATTTAAAACCGGATCGATCACCTGTGACGGAAAAAAATATTTACTTCTCAACTCCGCTTCTTTTTCCGACATTCTTTCACGGAAATAAGTCAAGGTATCTGCTTTTTTCTCGGCTGCAAATTGCTGAAACAGGTAGAAATTCTGTATAGAATTAATGGTATTGGCCACACCGGCATTTTCTAAACCGTATAAATTTTCTTTCTTGAACTGAGCCAGCGAAATACTGTCTTTGCCCACCATCATATATTGTGCAGAAATTCCACCGCCGAAAACCATCATCATCAATACACCGACTATTTTTCTCATATTTTTATCTGTCATTTTTTTTGAAGATTAATCCAATTTTAAATTTATCATTTCGGGAAGAAATGTAGTTGTTCCCGGAATTCTGATTCTTTAATCCGTGGAAAGTTAAACGTTTACTTCAAAAGTAGTTAATTCTTTAAAACTGTTGATTCTTTCAATCATTTCCGTTTCTGTAACTTCTTCTAAACGCTGAGTGCCGAATTTTTCCACCGTGAAGGAAGCCATGGCAGAACCTACGATCAGGGCAGATTTCATGGTTTCAAAGGAGAAATCTTCTTTCTTCGCTAAATAAGAAGCAAAACCTCCGGCAAAAGTGTCTCCCGCTCCGGTTGGATCATAAACTTCTTCTAAAGGCAATGCCGGAATGGCAAAGATTTTTCCTTCGTGGAATAACAGCGCACCGTGTTCTCCTTTTTTGATGATCACGAATTGCGGTCCCATCGCATGGATTTTCTGAGCCGCTTTTACCAGCGAATATTCACCGGAAAGCTGTCTTGCTTCTTCATCATTAATAGAGATTACATCGGTTTTCGCAATCATCTGCATTAAAATATCCAGAGCAGAATCCATCCAGAAATTCATGGTATCTAAAATAACCAGTTTCGGACGGTTGTGCATTTTTTCCAACACAGAAAGCTGAACGCCAGGATGAAGATTCCCCAATAATAAAATCTCGGCATCCTGCATTGATTCAGGAATTTTCGGATCGAAGTTTTCCAAAACGTTTACTTCGGTAACCAAAGTATCTCTTGAATTCAGATCGTTGTGGTATTTGCCGCTCCAGAAAAAAGTTTTCCCTTCTTTGATAATTTCAATTCCTTCGATATTCACCCCTCTTCCGGAAAGCATATCTAAATCGGTCTGTGGAAAATCGCCGCCAACAACGGAAACAATTCCAGATTCCACGCCTAAAACCGAAGAAGCAATACTGATATAGGTTGCAGCGCCACCCAAAATTTTATCTGTTTTTCCGAAAGGTGTTTCAATCGCATCGAAAGCCACTGAACCAACAACTAATAATTTCATATTTAAATTTGTTTTATTTTTTTATAAAATCTACCTTATAAAAGATATCATCTAATTTGTTTTATTTTTAACTGGATTACTTTATCCTTTCTTATATCGTCACTTTATGAATCAACTCCGTTTTATTAAAAAATACCTTACTTTAAAATAGTACTCATTGCACATTAATAATTGCTTATTGCCCATTATTCATGATTACTTTTTCCATTCAAAGGTTTCGATTAAATGGAGCATGTCTTTTTTAATATATTCTACCGCCGGCGCCAATGAATCGGGCTTCGGTCTTGAATTGAAATAGAGATTTGCGGTCACATAATGGCTTGTAGAATCGGTCACAAAAAACTGCAGATTCGAGGCACTTTGACCTTTCAGTTCATAGAAATTACCAAACACTTTCCGTTCAGGAAAACTAAATGATTTCGTGTCAATTGAACTCGCTTTGATGGTATGTTCGTACACCATTTTCTCCGATTCTTTTACATGAAGATCAAAATCATTTTTAATGGGAAAATAGGTGATAAAAACTTTTGCTTTCATTTTCGGATATTCGATATAATACCAGCACGGATTTTTCGCCGCTCTAACTTTGGCAAAATCCGAGTACTCAAAACTAAAATCGCACGGGGAAGTGAAACTTTGATATTTCGGGGCGGGATATTCTAAACGAAGTTCACCAGAAGGTTTTGGCTGTGCTTCTTTTGAACAGGAAAGCAAAATAAATCCTAAAAAAGTGAAAATGAGTTTTTTAAACATTGCGCAAAAATACGAATTAGTTTTAAATTTTTAATAAAGAAAAAACAGGCTTATGAATGCCACGAATTCACGAATGATTATCTGTAAAGTTTAAAGGTTTTATTATTTGTCCTTAAAGCAGTTTAAAGAAAATTGGTGAATCCGTCGCAGCAAAAAAAACATAAGCTCTGGTTAAAGAGTTCAGCGCATTAAAGATTTGTTTTCATAATAATCTTTCAGATAATTTTCCAGCGGTTTCGGGAAGGATTTCTGGTGCGATTCTTCATAGGTTATAATCGAAAAGCCGTTCCCGTGAGCAAATTCGGTGAAAATATCCTGCGACTCCAGTACAACATGACTCATCTGAATCGATAAATTTTTATGCGTCAGTTTATGAGCGATGGTTTTCTGCTTAATGACGGACTGCTGCCAGTCTGGCGGGACTTCAACAGGAAATTCAAAAAGTTTTTTCCAGATAAAATCGTCTTTTCTCTGTCGTACCAAAAACTGACCGTTATATTCCACAAATGAATAATACAGGTCCAAATCAGTTGGTTTCACTTTTTTGGTCTTTACGGGAAAACCAGAAATCTTTCCTAAATTAAAAGCGATACAGTCTTTATTTAAAGGACAGGATTCACACTTCGGATTTTTGGGTTTACAGATTTCGGAACCCAAGTCCATCATGGCTTCATTGAAATGTCCGGCTTCATTTTCGGGCATCATCTTTAAAGCCAGTTCAGAAAAATAATCAAAGGCTTTGGAGTTTGAAATATCAAAATCATCGGCAAACAATCGGGATAAAACGCGGTAGAAATTACCGTCAACAGCAGCAATTTTTTTTCCGAAACAAATGCTTGAAATGGCTGCTGCAGTGTACTTCCCGATTCCTTTCAACTGCAAAACATGGTCGTAATCAGCGGGAAAAACTCCATTAAAATCATTAATGATTTGCAGAGATGCTTTATGCAGATTCAAGGCTCTGGAATAATATCCGAGGCCTTTCCAATAGAGCAAAACTTCATCAGTTTCTGCCTCGGCTAAGGTTTGAACATCGGGAAATCTTTCAATAAAATTTCGGTAATGGTTAAGTCCCTGTTCTATCCGGGTTTGCTGAAAAATAATTTCGCAAATCCAAATCTTATAGGGATCATTGGTTTTTCTAAAGGGCAACTCTCTGCCATGGATTTTGTACCAATCCAGCAATTTCCTACCAACATGAAGAAAATCAGCATTTTGTTTTTTTGTTTTCAAAAATTCTTATTATATTTGCACACCAAAAATATAAATAAAAAAAGGAAATGACAAAGGCAGAATTGGTAAACACCATCTCAAATAAATTGGGAACTGAAAAGAATGAAACCCAGAAAGTTATTGAAGCTTTTATGCAGGAGATCAGAACATCAATGTATAACGGAGATAATGTGTATCTAAGAGGATTTGGTTCATTTATTATTAAAACCAGAGCAGCAAAAACAGGAAGAAACATCTCGAAAAACACCGCTATTGAAATTCCTGCTCATAATATCCCAGCCTTTAAACCTTCGAAAACGTTCGTAGAGAAAATCAAAACGAAAGTTCCAGTTAAGTAATAAACTAAATAATAAATATAAGTTACAAACAAAAAAATTTAAATTATGCCAAGCGGAAAGAAAAGAAAGAGACATAAGGTTGCGACCCACAAAAGAAAGAAAAGAAGAAGAGCAAACAGACACAAGAAAAAATAATCTCTTTGCGATTTACAATATAACAATATAGTTGGTGTTTTTATCTATTTAAAATTACACCGGCTATATTTTTGTTTATATCATAAGGATGACATTTCGCCAAATTTGATAAAACAAAACCAAGAAACTATTAAAAAATTGAGCAATTAGAATTGATTTTTTCAGAATTTCTAAGACCCTTAATATTTTAATCCCTTATCAACAGAATGAAGAAAGAACTGATTATATCACATGAAGGCGAGCAATCGAAGATTGCCTTGCTGGAAGACGGACGGCTTTTTGAGCTCCACGAACAGGAGGACAAAAGCGAATTCGTGGTCGGCGATTTATTTATCGGTAAAGTAAAAAAACTTGCACCCAATTTAAATGCTGCCTTCGTAAGCATTGGTTATGAGAAAGATGCCTTCTTGCATTATCAGGATTTAGGTCCACAATTTCTTACTTACAAAAAATTTCTACAAGACACTGTTTCCAAAAGACAACACAATTCGTCCTTAAAGAATTTCGAAATTCAAAAAGAGATTCATAAAAACGGAACCATCGATAAAGTTCTGGCTAAAGACGACAGCGTTATTCTACAGATCACCAAAGAACCGATCTCTACAAAAGGACCGAGAATATCAACTCAAATTTCCCTTACCGGAAGATTTTTGGTCTTGATTCCGTTTGACAAAAGCGTTTCTATTTCAAAAAAAATCAGCAACTCTGAGGAGAAGGAGAGACTCAAAACTTTAATTGAAAGCATTAAACCTGAAGGTTTCGGGGTAATTATCAGAACCGTTGCCGAAGGAAAAAAAGTCGCAGAACTCCACAATGACATGAATCAGCTGATTCAGAAATGGGAAACCGCATTCAAAAACCTTCAGAAAAACAAAGTCCCGAGCAGAGTATTGAGCGAAGAAGATAAAGCTTCCTCTATTTTACGGGATAATTTTAATGCTGATTTCGTTTCCATTATTTGTGATGACGAGCAAATGGTTGATGACATGCGGAATTATATCGAAGTTATCGCGCCGGAAAGAAAAAATATTGTTCAGTTCTACGATAAGCCTATTCCGTTAATGGAATATTATAACGTAGAAAAACAGATGAAACAGAGTTTTGGGAAACACGTGAATATCCCAAGTTCGAAAGGTGCCTATCTGGTCATCGAACATACAGAAGCACTTCATGTTATCGATGTCAACTCCGGAAATAATCTTTCCTCAGGAGCAGGTTCATCCAACAAAGAACATGCTTTGACGGTGAACAAAATGGCAGCCACTGAAATCGCCCGTCAGCTCCGACTGAGAGATATGGGCGGAATCATCGTAGTCGATTTTATCGATATGATTAATGCCGACCACCGACGCGATCTGTACGAACATTTCAAAGCTGAAATGAGCCGCGATAAAGCAAGACACAAAATTTTGCCACCGAGTAAATTCGGGCTGATCCAGCTCACCCGTCAACGGACCAAACCGGAAAAAGTAATCAAAACCAAGGAAGACAATCCTAATATTGACGGAGAAATCCTGGCCCCAATCGTTGTGGTGGAGCGCATGGAAGAAGTTATCCGGAATTTGATTCAAACCGAAAAAGGCAAACTATTTTTGCATGTCCATCCTTTTGTAGAAGCTTATTTGACCAAAGGTTTGAGGAGCATCCAAATGAAATGGTACTTGAAATACAAAAAATGGGTAACGATTATCCCAAGAGATTCTTTTAAATATCTGGAATACAAAATGGTCAATTCCAAAAAAGAGGAACTGATGAGTTATTCAAATTAAGAATAAGAAAGAATCATACTAAAACATATAACTTCCGGAGATTTTCGGAAGTTTTTTTTGTTTTGAATTAATGATATCGCGGAGTTTTTTTAACCGCAAAAGAAACAAAAGATATATTGTAAAAAGTTATTCAAAAGATGGCAAAATGTTGCGGCAAATTATTTATTTCAACCGGAGGAGATCTTATTATTCTTAAACCCTTAACCGAATCTTAATGGTTCAATTTTCACTGATAATTTTCAACTTTTTTTACCGCAAAAGAAACAAAAGATTATTTTAAAAAGTTTTTCAAAAGATGGCAAAATGTTGCGGCAAATTATTTATTTCAACCCGTGGAAATCTTAATATTCTTACTCCCTTAACCGAATCTTAATGGTTCAATTTTCACTGATAATTTTCAACTTTTTTCAACCGCAGAAGAAACAAAAGATTATTTTAAAAAGTTTTTCACAAATAGGAGAAGTTATTTTTAATAAGTATTTCGCAAGATTGCCATAGTTTAACTTTTTAAACCATTAACCCTCAAAAGTTTTTGAATTAAAATATCGCTATATTTGAAAGACCCAATCCATAATAAAATCACTTCTATGAAAACAAAATTATTTCTTTTGCTGACCGTTATTTCGTGCTCAAGTATGTTTGCACAGAGTTTCGAAAAGTTACTGTATTCCAAAAAAGACAAACCGACCGTTTTGATTAATGAAAACATTATCGCCAACTGGGAAATGATTAATACGCAGCCGAACATTACAATAAAGGAAATGCAGGTGATGAAATCCGCACAAAAAGGAATTGATCAATATGCGAAAACCTACCCAAATTTAAGTGAATATGGCTTGATTCTTTGTAAAGCAGATCTGGGAAATATTGAAACCAAAACTCAAAACGACATCAGAACATTTTTAGGCGCAGATCCTCAAACAAAAATATATGTGGATGGTTTTTTATTAATGAATAAAAATTACCTCATCGCTACCAACAGCATCAGGGAAATTGAATTCATCAGTCCAAACGAGCAGGATTTTAACAATGAAAAAATAATTAACGTCTGGACCTTAACTAAGGATACCAGATTCGGCTCTTTGAACCTTCTCAGAACTGAGAAATCAAAGACCAATAATCAAAACTGATTTACTTCCCATAAAATCTTATGAAAATTCTGGGAAAGAACAGCCTCAATAATTTTCAGTAATGTCAAAAAAAATAAGGACAGTCCAGACAGCGTTTTTTAAGCGCTGTTTTTTATGTGTTTATCTTTTATAACAATATTGCAAATTAAATAATAGCTGTTTAATATGATCTGGAATTCATCTTTTCTAATGTATTCAGGGAGCGTCCGCGTTTATCCGTTGTTTGATTCTGAGGGAAAGAAAATAAAAAAATAAATTGGAAGCTAAAAAAATACAGTTTGTAACCATTTCTATTATACCTTTGTATAATACTGAATATGAAAACGCTATGAGGATTTATTATAAAAAGTCCGAAAACCGATGAACGCGCAAAGCTCTTCTTCCGAACAAATAACAGCATAATGAAAATCAGTTTACCAACCATCCTCCTTTTTCTCCTGCCCTACTTTATAGTGAGCCAGAACCTGATGGATTACTCTACTATAAAAACGAATTCGGGCGAAGTAAAAATTCCCGGAGACTGGACGCTATTGAATACGGTACGCGCATCCGGCCAAACCTATCTGAAAAATGATGAAGGAATTATTATCGCAGTGGCACAAAATCTAAAGAAATCTTATCCATTTTATAAAGCAAACCGGTCGGATTTTGAAAACCTAAAAGCATTTTATAAATGGGATTCTGATTTCAAAAAAAAACATAAATTTAAAACGCAAAAACTTAAAGAGAATTCTGACTTAGAATTTATCATTTGGAAATATAAAGATAAACTGGACCGTGTATTTCTTTTCGGTTCATCAGAAAAAAATTTCTTAATTTTTTTAATTTATACCAATCAGTGGACGGAAACCGAAAAAATGCAGTTTTTAGAAAATCTGTATCAATGGAATAAATAACTGAAACAGAGTGAAAACTTTATAAAAAATTCACCACTGCATCAAGCAATAATGCACCCGGCCCATTTTTGCAGGAGGGAAAATTATAATCACAACCGGGAGCCGCAGCGGGTAAGCGCCTGAAACCGACGCTGCAAATTAATTTTAACATCCTGTCGCTATGTTGAATATTTTACATAAAAAAGTGACCGCCAGTTTAGTTGCGCCGGATAACAGCGCAAACCAACTCGCAGCGAAACAACTTTTAGAAGCCGCAGAAGCCGATCCCCAAAAACTGTTCATTCAGCTCGAAAGCAGTGAGGAAGGTCTTTCAGAAGATCAGGTTCTAAAAAAAAGGTTAGCGTATGGCATCAATGAAATAGCGCACGAAAAAGCACCCTCCTGGTATATTCAGTTACTCGGCGCTTTTATAAATCCTTTCAATGGGGTCTTATTCTTAATCGGCGTGGTTTCCTTTTTTATGAATGTAATTTATGCGGCTCCCGGCACCAAAGATTACAAAGAAGTGATTGTGGTTTTGCTCATGATCCTGACCAGTGTCCTGCTGAGATTCTCTCAGGAATTCAGAAGCAATAAAGCGGCAGAAGAGTTGAAAAGCATGGTTAAAACTAATGCGTCGGTGCTGCGGAAAGACTCGGGTAAAATTGATATTGATATCAAAAAATTAGTCCCCGGTGATCTTATTTCGGTATCTGCCGGTGACATGATTCCCGCTGACGTCAGAATACTTCACTCCAAAGATTTATTCGTAGGCCAATCAATGCTGACCGGTGAAGCCATGCCTGTTGAGAAACACGATACGCTGCTGACGGACAGTTCCGAAAAATCTTCACTCGACTTAGAGAATATCTGTTTCCTTGGGACCAAT
Source organism: Chryseobacterium sp. MDT2-18 (assembly GCF_030815285.1). Lineage (NCBI taxonomy): Bacteria > Pseudomonadati > Bacteroidota > Flavobacteriia > Flavobacteriales > Weeksellaceae > Chryseobacterium > Chryseobacterium sp. MDT2-18. The sequence continues at coordinate 86,193 of NZ_JAUSWQ010000008.1, forward strand.
GTGGTGAGTGGAACTGCTCAGGCAATCGTAGTGGCCACAGGCAATCAAACGTACTTTGGCACGATGTCGGAATCACTGGTGGGCAAAAGAGCCGAAACCAGTTTTGAAAAAGGAGTCAACAGTGTAAGCTGGCTGCTCATTCGGTTTATGTTTGTTATGGTTCCGCTTGTTTTTTTAATTAATGGATTGACGAAAGGAAACTGGCTGGAAGCATTTATGTTCGGTATCAGCGTTGCCGTAGGATTAACGCCCGAAATGTTGCCGATGATTGTAACGACCAATCTGGCGAAAGGCGCCGTAAGCATGAGCAAAAGAAAAGTAGTGGTCAAAAGATTAAATGCCATTCAGAATATCGGTGCGATGGATATTCTTTGTACCGACAAAACCGGAACTTTAACGCTTGACAAAATAGTCATGCAAAGACATCTCAACATTCACGGTATCGAAGATGACGAAGTTTTTAAGTGGGCGTATCTGAACAGTTTTTATCAAACCGGTTTGAAAAACCTCATGGATTTGGCCGTAATCGATTATCATGAAACCCATGAAGAGGTACAGGCCGATTTAAAGCTGGCCGAATTTAAGAAAGTAGATGAGATACCTTTTGATTTTAACCGGCGGAGGATGTCTGTCATTTTGGAAGAAAAAAACCGCAAACACTTTTTGATCTGCAAAGGCGCTGTCGAAGAAATGCTGTCGGTCTGTAACCGGGCAATAGATCCGGGGGCAGATGAACAAAGTCAGTTTTTCACAGATGCCATTATTCCTTTAGACGAAAATCTCAAAAACAAAATCATCAAAATCATAGATAAGCTCAATGAAGACGGACTTCGGGTACTGCTTATCGGTGTAAAAGAAAGCGATGCAGGACCGCTTACATATTCGATCGCTGATGAATGCGACTTGGTACTTACCGGTTTCATCGGTTTTCTGGATCCTGCAAAACCAACGGCAAGTGCGGCCGTTCATGAACTGCAGAAATTAGGAGTCAACATAAAAGTGCTGACAGGTGATAACGGTATTGTCACTAAAAAGATTTGCCGTGAAGTGGGTATTCCCGTAACGAATGTGCTGCTCGGCAACGAGCTGGAAAAGATGACTGATGAGGAATTTCAAAATAAAATCAGCACGGTATCCATACTCGCAAAATTAAGTCCGCTGCAAAAATCCAGAGTCGTGAAACTGCTCCAGCAAAAAGGACACACCGTGGGATTTATGGGCGACGGAATCAATGACGCGGCGGCTCTGCGCGATGCAGATGTGGGCGTCTCGGTGGATACCGGCGTAGATATCGCCAAAGAAAGTGCCGATATCATTCTGCTCGAAAAAGACTTAATGGTTCTGCAGAAAGGTGTTGTTTACGGCCGCAGAACTCATGGAAATATCATTAAGTATATCAAAATGACTGCCAGCAGTAATTTCGGAAACATGTTCAGCGTTTTGGGTGCCTCGGCTTTATTGCCATTTTTACCCATGCTTCCGATACAGATTTTAATCAATAATCTCCTGTATGATTTCTCGCAAATATCAATTCCATGGGACAGAATGGATTCTGATTACATTCAAACTCCGCACAAATGGGACGCCAGCGGAATCAGCAAATTCATGATCATCATCGGTCCGATCAGCTCTGTTTTCGATTACGCCACTTTTGCTCTGATGTGGTTTATCTTCAAAGCCAATTCACCGGAACACCAGAGTTTATTCCAGACTGGCTGGTTTGTAGAGAGTTTGATTTCCCAAACTTTAATCGTTCACATGATTCGCACACGCAAAATTCCGTTTATTCAAAGTTGGGCTTCCGCACCCGTTGTGGCTCTCACCTCCACCATAATGCTGGTCGGCATCCTGATTCCCTTCTCCCCTTTTGCCGCCGCTTTCAAAATGACGCCTTTGCCTTTGATTTATTTCCCGTGGTTATTGGGGATCCTGTTCAGTTATTGCTTACTGACTCAGTTTGTGAAAAATTGGTTTATTAAGAAATACAACAGCTGGTTATAGCATTGTGGTAACTTGCTCGCCCCCAACCCTCTCCAGAGAAAAGGAGCCGCCGCAAAAGTTGAGTTTTACTCAGGCCGGGGCGCAGATTTTCGCTAGAAACGAAATTGGAGATAAAAATCAGAAATACACTGGCTTTCAAATAATTATGAACTTCCGTATATTTGATAAGCTGTTATGGAACGACCTGCAAATATTGAACAAACGACTAAAAAGGAGAAATTGTGAAATATATTACACGCACTGTTTGGATCTTATCATTAGTCAGTCTCTTCACCGATATTGCCAGTGAAATGCTGTATCCGGTGATGCCCATGTATTTAAAATCAATCGGCTTTTCAATTGTGCTCATCGGAATACTTGAAGGCGTTGCAGAAGCTACGGCAGGCATGAGCAAAGCTTATTTCGGTAAACTTTCAGACAATTCGGGCAGAAGAGTTCCATTTGTTAAAATAGGATATGCTTTCAGTGCAGTTTCAAAACCGATGATGGCGATTTTCACTTATCCCCTTTTGATTTTCTTTAGCCGTACCCTTGACCGTTTCGGAAAAGGAATTAGGACGGCGGCAAGAGATGCCCTGCTTTCAGATGAAGCCACCGTGGAAACGAAAGGTCAGATTTTCGGCTTTCACCGATCCATGGATACTTTGGGAGCGGTCATCGGGCCTTCTTTGGCTTTAATTTATCTGTATTATTATCCGCAGAACTATCGGACCTTATTTTTTGTTGCTTTTATTCCGGGGCTTCTTGCTGTTCTTGCCTCTTTTTTATTGAAAGATAAACATCCTAAAGACATCAAACCAAAAACAGCTGCTTCTTTCTTTTCGTTTATTAATTACTGGAAAGTAAGCCCGCCGGAATACAAAAAATTAGTCATCGGACTCCTTGCTTTTACCCTTTTTAACAGCTCAGACATTTTCCTTCTGCTCAAAGCAAAACAGTCTGGACTTGATGACACAGTGGTTATTGCGGTCTATATCTTTTATAATCTTATTTATGCATTGTTTTCTTTTCCAATCGGGATTCTTGCGGACAAAATAGGTCTGAAAAAAATTCTTATATCAGGTCTGCTCCTGTTTTCAGCGGTTTACTTTGGAATGTCGGTGAACACCAATCTGTATGTATATTTTGGACTGTTTTCTCTTTACGGGATTTACGCCGCAGCGACCGACGGGATTTCAACAGCGTGGATTTCCAATATCAGTGACCGGAAAGATACCGCAACGGCCATCGGAACATTTTCGGGATTTCAGAGCATCTGCACCATGCTCGCAAGTTCATTTGCAGGACTTATTTGGTTTCAGTTCGGTGCAGCCGCGACTTTTTTAATCTCCGCATTTGCCACACTGATTGTCGTTCTTTACCTTCTCACAATTTGTAAACCCAAGACTTTAATCAAAGAAAGTCATTAGACAAAAAAAAAGCACAATAGCCGGTTATTCAGTCTTTCGTTTGATGTGAATCCTTTTAAATAAAATCAGGTTCGAAGATCATCGTTCTACAGTCGTCTGATTTTCAGTATTAATATAAAGTATAAAATTTCCAAAATCCTTTATAACAAAAAAAACGGCACCTTTCAGTGCCGTTGATCAATTATTCAAACAGAAAGTTTATTTAAAATCTTCTGCGGTCGCTTTGTTTAATTCGTAAGACTTTACATCCAGCTGCATGTCCTGTCCCATTTGGTTTACTTTGATGGTAAACGGTAACTTAACGCCGTCAACGTCTTTGTAATTGGAATAGTAACTGGGAACTTCAATTTCCTGACCCTGCATTTTCTGCTTTTTGATTTCACCTACTTTTAAGCCGGTTTTTACGTCATAGTAATAGGTGGTATCTCCAGACTTTACCGCGTAGGCATCCGCACCTTCTATTTTTTCGATGCCGCCGAGCGTGTACTCTTTAGAAGTTGCAAAAGCTAATTCCGGGAAAAGGTTTTTTTCTTTGGCGTATGCTTCCTGCATTTCTGCGGGCATATCCATTTTATTTCCCTGTGCGGTCATCGACCCTTTCATGCCGTCGTAAGTCATTTTCTGAATGGTATTCCCCATCATCGAAATTTCCATATTTACTTTTCCACCGATGGCCTGCGTATTTTTAATACCCAGTTCCATTCCCTGCATTTTCGTGGTCGCTACAGAAGTAATCGAGGTAATCTTCGAAACTTTGTCTTTCCCACCGATCGCCGCAATGTATTTATCGGCAACGCCGGCTAAAGTGACACTGGCATCAGCTTTCTTTACTTCAGGTTTGGCCACGGGATTTCCATAATTATCAAAATACTTTACCGGATAACCCAAAGCATCTAACTGCCCGGCAAACTGGCTGGTTTTTCCCGCCACAAATATTCTCATATTGTTGGGTTTGATGAAAGAATCAGAAGCTTTCTGTACCTGATCAACCGTCAGAGCATCCACCGATTTCAGATAATTGGAATAGAAATCTTTTGGTAAATCCTGGGTAATTAAATTCAATGCAAACCGCGCAACTGTTTCCGGTCTTTCCAGAGAAAGAATGAAACTGCCTTTAAGTTTTTCTTTTGCGTTGTGCAGTTCTTCGGGTTTAATGGTTTTTATTCCCTTAATTTCTGTCATAAATTCTTTGATCGCTTTGTCGGTCACTTCACCACGAACATTGGCAGTTCCGCCAAAACTGGAATCATATTTCGAAACATCCAGAGAGGTATAAGCGCCGTAAGTAAATCCGTTTTTCTCGCGAAGGTTCATGTTCACCCGGGTTTCCAGACTTCCGCCTCCTAAAATATAATTCGCTGTCGTTGCTGCAAAATATTGAGGATCTTTCATTTTTAAATCATGAAGATCTCCCAACATAATCACAGACTGCGCCGCCGTAGGAACATCTACAACATCGATTTCGGTTTTCGCAACATTAGAGAATTTCGGTAATGAAGGATATTTGTAATCTGATTTTTTCCAGCCCTCAAAAGCATTCTCAATCATTTTCTTCACCTCGCTGTACTTCACATCACCGATGACCACCAGGTAGCCGGTATTGGGTGCATACGATTTTTTGTACATATCCTGAACATCAGCCAAAGTAATAGCATTCAAAGTCTGTTCAGTTTGATATTCCCCTAAAGCGGTATTTTTGCCATAAGTCAAAACATCGAAAACGCGCTTGCCGATTACCTGTGCACTTAACTCACTCGATTTCAAACCTGCAATTCCTCTTTCTTTAGATTTACTCAATTCCTCATTCGAGAATTTGGCATCGGTAATTCCGGCTGCGAAAAGATTTAAAATTTCCGCGTAGTATTTTGAAAGCGTGTTGGCACTGGCACCATTTGCCCGATAGTTAATGGACGCTCCCAGGAAATCTACTTTTTTATTAAACTCGTCTTTTGATATTTTCGAAGTTCCGCTGCCCAAAAGATCCGCCATAATATCACTTACTCCAGCTTTGTTTCCCTCCACCACTGGCGGATGGTCAAAAGTCAGAGTGGTGTTTACCCGCGGTAGTTTATGATCTTCTACCACCATCACGGTTAAACCGTTTTTCAGTTTAAAGGTTTGGGGCGTGGCGATATTCACCGTCGGCGTAGGTCCCGGTTTCGGCATTTGGTTAAGGTCGATAACCTGTGCACTGATCAAGCCAGAAACAAAAAATACGGCGGCAATACTATATAATGATTTTTTCATTTTCGATTATTTTTTTTCCGGTAAATAATTAATAATAACTCTTTGGTTGCTGTTCAGGTATTTCTTGGCAACCTCGCGGATGTCTTCACGCGTGATGTTTCGGTAGATTTCAATTTCTTTATTGATTAAATTGGCATCGCCCTGTAAAACGTGATAGGTCGCCAAAGAACTTGCAATTCCCTGAATGCTTGAATTGGCATTCACGAACTGATTTTCAAACTGGTTTTGAAGTTTCTGAAAATCTTCTTCGCTGATTAAAGTCGTCTGAAGTTTTTTCACCTCAGCATCGATATCTGTCCGCAAAGCAGCTTCTGTGGTCGTTCCTAAAGGAATCGCGAAGAATGCAAATACGCTGTAATCTTCTTCACCCAAATTAATGGCCTGAACCTGAAGTGCTTTTTTATCCTGATCAACCAGTTTTTTATACAGAACCGAAGATTTCCCATTACTCAAATAAGAAGAAACCATATCTAAAACTTTAGAATCGCGTGTCTTATCACTTGGCGTTCTGTAGGTATAAAGATAAGCCGGCAACTGAATATTAGGATCAGTATAAGTCATCACCGTTTCTTTGGTAATCGGATCTTCTTTAGGTAAATTTCTTACAATTGGTGCTCCTTTCGGAATGCCTGCAAAATAAGTATCGATCAGCTTCCTGGTTTCAGCCGGCTGAAAATCTCCTGCGACCACCAAAGTTGCGTTATTCGGAACGTAATATTTTTTAAAGAAAGTCAAAAACTCTTCCAGTTTCGCGGAATCCAGATCTTCCATTTCACCGATGGTGGTGTTTTTGTAAGGGTGTTTTTTAAAAAGACCAAGCTTAATGGCTTTCATAATATTACCGTAAGGCTGATTATCAACGCGCATTCTTTTCTCTTCTTTCACCACTTCATTCTGGGTATCCACGCCGATCTGGTTAATTACCGGATGTCTCAATCGCTCAGATTCCATCCACAAACCGAGCTGTAAATTATTGGAGGGGAAAGTTTCGTAGTAATACGTCCGGTCATCGGTGGTATTGGCGTTATTGGTTCCGCCGTTGGCAGCCACAATTTTCATCCATTCGCCACGCTTGATGTTGGGCGTTCCCTCAAAAAGCAAATGCTCGAAAAAGTGAGCAAAACCGGTTCTGTTCTCGATTTCATCTTTTGCCCCTACGTGATACATCACCGCAGTGGTAACAACAGGCGCCTTATTGTCCTGATGCAGAATCACATGCATGCCGTTTGGCAAATCATATTCCTCAAATTTAATTTCCTGAGCCTGCGACACCACCCCCAAAAGGAGAAGGCCAAAAGCTGAAAAAGATTTTTTTATCATAATTTTATATTATTTCTATGATCAATAAGTAGCTTATTTTCCGGGAAAGTTACAGTATCGGCAAAACTTTTAGGCTGACAGCGGGAATTTATAAAAAGATGATCGCTTCATGCAAATGTAGAAGCAGTATTTTCTTAATAATTCTTAATTCCTTAATGTTTAAAATAAATCTTTTAAATGAAAATCACACGGATTCCACAGATTGAGATAATTATTAATTTTAAACCAATGGAAGCTGTGTTTAATTAAAAATGCCTTGAGGAAGTGAATGGTAAATTTTTCCCATTAAGGAATTAAGGGAAATTCAGATATTTACGATGAATGACAGAAGCAGCATTTTTCTTAATAATCCTTAATTTCTTAATGTTTAAAATAAAACCAAACTTCTTTGTTGAAAAAAAATCACAAACAACTGATAAACAATACGCCCCGAGCCGGACTTGACGATGATTCCCACCATCGCAAACAAAAAGAAGACCCCTGCTTCTTATTCTCAAATTAGGAATTCCGCAAAAAAATCCGTATTTTAGCAATATTGCTTAATTATAGAATTCACATTGGAAATTCCGTTCGCTGATGATTCATCAAATTATTTCCATGTTTAGAGACTGGATCTCTTCCTTCTGCATCCCGCAGAAAATTTTTAAAAGCTATTATTAATTTTAGAGAATTTACTTTTTTAAAAAGCAGATTTTCTTACTAAAATATTTTATATGATCAACAAAAATGTCATGAAAAACAAGCGTGTCGGCATTATCGGTGCTGGCCCAAGCGGTTTAGCCCAGATCCGTGCTTTCGAAGCGCTGAAAGACCAGGGTTATGTGATGCCCGAAATTATCTGTTTCGAAAAACAGGAGAACTGGGGCGGCATGTGGAACTATTCATGGAGAACAGGCGTCGGCAAATATGGCGAACCTATTCACGGAAGTATGTACAAATATCTTTGGTCCAATGGTCCGAAAGAATGCCTGGAATTTTCTGATTATTCATTTGACGAACATTTCAAGAAACCCATTTCCTCTTATCCTCCGCGGCCTGTATTATTCGATTATATTCAGGGACGGATTAAAAAAAGCAACGCGCGGGAGTATATCCGTTTCGACACCACCGTAAGATGGGTGAGTTTCGATGAGGAAACCCAAAAATTCAGCGTCGTTCTCGATGATTTAAAAATCGACAAAACCTATACCGAGGAGCTGGATTTTTTAGTCGTAGCGTCCGGCCATTTTTCCACCCCCAATATGCCTTACTTTAAAGGAATTGAAAACTTCCCCGGAACAGTGATGCATGCTCATGATTTCAGAGGTGCAGATCAGTTTATCGACCGGAATGTTTTGATCATTGGCAGCAGTTATTCCGCAGAAGACATTGGCGTTCAATGTTATAAACACGGTTCAAAATCGGTAACGCTGAGTTACAGAAGCAACCCGATCGGCATCGACTGGCCGGAAGGAATTAAGGAACTTCCGTTGGTTACGCATTTCGAAGACGACACCGCTTTCTTTAAAGACGGCACGACCGAAAAATATGACGCCGTGATTATGTGTACCGGTTACAAACACAAGTTCCCGTTTTTACCCGATGAACTTCGGTTGAAAACCAAAAACAACCTCTTCCCGGATCAGCTGTACAAGGGAATATTTTTCAATCAGTTGCCGCAGTTAATTTATTTGGGAATGCAGGATCAATATTACACCTTCAATATGTTCGATGCGCAGGCTTGGGTTGCCCGGGACTTTATGATGGATCGCCTGGAATTGCCTTCGGAAGCCGCGAGAAGATTCGATATGGACCGATGGTTAAAGAAAAATAACGAATTGGAAAGCAGTATCGACAATGTCGATTTCCAGTCGGATTATATCAAGGATTTACTTGCTCTTTCGGATTATCCGCATTTCAGTGTAGATAAAGTGGCCGAAATGTTCAAGGAATGGCTTCTGGACAAAGAAGAGGACATTCTTACGTACCGCGACAAAACTTATCAAAGTGTGGTTACCGGAACCATGGCCGCTCAGCACCACACCGACTGGATGGATGAATTAGACGACAGCAAGGAGCGCTATCTTTATGCAGCTGAGGAAGAAGAATTCATTGCCGAACGCATTTAAAAAACGCACCTCAAATTGTACTCTTCAGTATTTCTGAAGGGTATTTTTTTGATTAAAATAATGGATATCTGTTTTCATTAATAATGTAGTTTTTAACGCAAGGACGCAACTATTTTTTTTGACTCACCCCCTTTTCTTGATGCTTCTTTTAAGACGTAAAGGAGTTCGGGTCCGTTGAATCTTTAGATTTTATCCGGTAAAGTCTGTGTGACGTTTTCTGAGGGGTATTTTTGCTTAAAGTTTTACGATCATTAAATTTTTTAGTCTTACATAGATTTCATCATCAGCAACGGTCTAAAGATATTTTTTATCAATATATTTGTTAAAATTAAGAACTATGCAACTGGTAAAAGTCGGCCTCTGTGCCTTTGGAATGAGCGGAAAAGTTTTTCATGCCCCTTTTTTAAAGGAACATCCGGGATTTTTTATAAATGCGGTCGTAGAAAGATCGAAACAAGAATCAAAGTCCAGATATCCTGAAACCGTTATTTACAGATCCGTCAAAGAAATGCTTCAGCACTCAGATATCGAATTGGTCGTCGTCAACACGCCGGTTCAGACTCATTTTGAATATGTAAAAATGGCTTTGGAAGCCGGGAAAAATGTAATCGTAGAAAAACCTTTTACCGTAAATGTTGCCGAAGCCAAAGAACTGGTGAAGCTGGCGGCAGAAAAAAACCTTTTTCTCAGTGTTTATCAAAACCGCAGGTTCGACCGTGATTATCTTCAGGTTCAAAAAGTTTTAAACGAAGGAAAGTTAGGAAATATCAAAGAAGCAGAAATCCGTTTCGACCGATTTCGTATAGAACCCAGCGCAAAAGAGCATAAAGAAAATCCGCAGTTAAAAGGTTCCGGTGCGCTGCATGACTTGGGATCTCATCTCATCGATCAGACGACCCAACTTTTTGGCTTTCCCGAAAAACTGTTTGCTGATGTCTTTCCGATGAAAGGTTCAGCTTTTGCGAATGATTATTTCGAGATTCTGCTTTATTATAAAAACGGTGTAAGAGTCCGGTTGAAATCTTCTGTTTTCAGCAAAGAAGCGCATTATGCTTATATTCTTCACGGCGATAAAGGCAGTTTTTTACAGGAAAGAACCGATGATCAGGAAAACGAACTGGTTTCCGGAGCTGTTCCCACTTTCAACAAAGACTGGATGAAACCATTAAAAGAACCGGACGGAATTCTGAATTATTTAAAAGAAAACTCCGTTTCCGAAAGAATTCTCACTTCCAGCGAACCGGGAAATTACATGAATTATTATCAGGAGATTTATGAACATATTGTTTTTGGTTATCCGCTACCTTCTCCGGGATCAGAAATTATTCAGAACATGAAAATCATTGAAGCTGCTTTGGATAGTTCAAAAGAAGGAAAGGTCGTTGATTTTTCCGACCAGTGATCGCAAAAAAAAGTTTCCGCTTCCCGATACTTTTATTCCGGAGATGAAAATAATATTGGTAATCAATTTCTCTTTATAGAAGATCTTAAAGATATTTTTCATTAGAAATGAAGTTTATGGGTATATTTGAGATTTAGTGGTAAACTTAAAATACAAACCAAAATAATATGTTAAAAAGAGGAGAACACATCGAAGGAATTCCGGCTGAACTTCAGTCATTGCTTGACAGTGACCCAAAAGCAAAAGACTTTTTTGAAACATTATCCGCCTCCTACAAACAGGGCTATTGCGACTGGGTGGGGTCGGCAAAACAGGAAGCAACAAGGCAAACGAGAGCCGGAAAAGCGGTTTTGATGCTTAGAAATAATCAAAAAACGTTAAAAACAGTTTAGTAATGAAAATAAAGTTACTGTTCACAACTCTTTTTTTCCCGCTGACGATTTCCTGCTTCGGGCAGCAAAGCAAAAGCTGGAACCAGTGGAACTGGTTAATCGGCGAGTGGAAAGGCGAAGGCAGCGGACAACCGGGGCAAGGTGGCGGCACTTTCTCCTTTGCCTACAACCTTGATCATAATATCATCGAAAGAAAGAGCCATTCCGAATATCCGGCCACCGCAGATAAACCCCTGGTCATACATGATGACCTGATGTTCATCTACCGGGACTTTGCCGGAAATCCCTCCAAAGCAATCTACTTTGACAACGAGGGACACACGATCCAGTATTCCATCTCGTACGCCGGTAAATCCATCGTCATGACCAGTGACAAAATTCCAAATGTTCCTGTTTTCCGGCTGACGTATACTTTGCTTGATCCTGAAATCATCAATACCAAATTTGAAATATCGCAGGACGGAGTGCAGTTCATGACCTATATCGAAGGTAAAAGCAAGAAGATAAAATAGGCAAAACGGTGGAAAAAGTTTCACCTCAGTAATAGACCTTATCGGCAACAGAAGAAAAATTCACGGTGGTCATCAGTGCCTTTAAAGTGCTGATCGCCTGATCAGTCTCCATCAGTTCACCCCATAAGATATTCTCAAATCCTAAAATTACTTGCAATTCATCACGCCGCATATACAGAAGAATGCCATTCTTCATTCGTCACCATTTTCAAAATACTGATTTAAACCATCATGAAGCGCCTGCAGAAATTTTGTGCGCCCCGTTTTACGGTTTTTAATTTCATGCAATGTTTTATAGAAATTTCCGAGCTCAATATTGAAAGACTTCTCAACAAATTTTACCGTTTCACTGAAATCAATATTGCCTCCGTTGAAACACCGCATCACATGCAGCGCATAGAGCAATTCAATCAATCCCGATTTAGAACCGGACCAGGTGAGTGGTGATTTATCAGAAAACTTTTCAAAAAAATAACCGTCAATATGGTAAATAGACTGTAGAAGATATTTCTCCAGGCGGTCGTTGGCAATAATCTGCGCAATGAAATGGTCATGGGAAGTCGTGAAATCACGGTCATAATTATACAGATTGACATCAATGCTCATTTTGAAATCAAACTGATTCCGGACAAAATATTTTTCATCAAGATACGTCGCTTTACGCCGGTAATATTCATAAAATTCACCATATTCATCAACAAAATTTTTCAGATGCTGCAGTTCATATTCGTAATATCCCTTTAGGATATATTGCCCGGCATTGGGTCTGGCAACTTCAATAGACAGCAGTTTGGAGTAATAGATAAACTGCGAAACGAAGAGGGGTTTTAATTCCTTAAAAAAATAGACTTCATCGGCAACAGAACAAAAATTCACGGTGGTCATCAGCGCTTTTAAAGTGCAGATCGCCTGATCGGTCTCCATCAGAAATCTTTCATATTTCTCGGGGTCTTCCCCCTTATGGCTGACTTCAATCTCTTCGAGTGCAGCCAGCAGATCACTGTACATTTTTTCCGCTCTTCTGAAAAATAGTTTTGCATTCATATTTTTTTTGAGAAAATAGGAAAATTTCCGACGCGTGCGAAATCCTTCTCTCTACAACTTACATTTCAAAGAGATCCGCTTCTATCTGCCGGATCATTTCAGAAGGGCTCATTCCATTAACCTCCGTAAAAGCTCTGGTAAACTTCGCACGGTCAGAAAAACCACATTCTTCTGCAAGCGCTTCCGTCTTATAGCTCCTGTATTTATTGCTTTCCCGCAACAGAACAGTAATGTAGGCGATGCGAAGTTGATTGATGTATCCGTTAAAATTATTTCCTTTATAAGTATTAATGACCTGTGAAAGATAAGATTCATTAGTCTCCAGGTTTTCGGCAAGCTGATGACGGGTAAGGCCTTTCTCAAGGAAAAATCTGTTGTTCTCAAAGGTCTGCAGTTTCTGGAGGAGTCGGAGAGACGATTTTGATGAAATTTTACTCACCCGTTTTACTGCCTGTGGCTGCTCCTCCTGAGAATTCAGCAAGGTTTCTGTTTTGGCAAGAAGATTCAGATATTTTCTACTGAGCGTCTCTTCCTTTTTTTTCTTACGGTATAGATGTACTGAAAGACCACCTGAAGCAGCCAGAAGAATAGCGATCATCACATAGAAATAAGGGACAGAAGTTTCCAGTCGTTTTTTGGCTGCGAGCAGGTCTTCCGTATCATATTCTCTAAAAATCCTGCCCGAAAGATATTTAAAATCTGCAGAAATAATTCGGTCGGCCTTTAGGAGCTGAGTGGTGTAATAAAGTTCCTGTTCTCTGTGGCCCTCACCATGATAATAATTAATAAGAAATTCATATGACGCACGGACTTCAGGCAGAACGAAAGCATGCGATCTGAAGACTGAATCTATTTTTACGAAGTGGTAAACCGCTCGCTCTGTGTTGCTAAGACGCTGCTCACTTTTTCCTTTATAAAAGTAGGCAATGGAAGCATTGGTGAAGTCATTCTTTTTTTCCAGTCCTGCCAGAGACGTGGTAAGCAACGAGGTGGCTGCACTGTAGTTTTTCTGTTGATAAGCAATGATACCCTGCAACTTATAAAAATAGCTTCTTTCAAGATAGAAATCCGCCTCGGCCCCACTTTCCGCAAACGCTTTTTTCAGCAGCTGTTCAGCCTCCGGCAAACGGTTGAGGTGGATCAGGCAGATGCCTGTTTGGTGCAGCGTGTTCAGGTATCCCTTTTTTCTGTTGAAATTAATGTTGGCGGGTTCTGGCTGAACCTGCGGCCTACTGAAATAGAAACTGCATTTTAGGAAAATATCCAGTGCTTCCCCGTAATAGCCCAGATAACTCTTCACCACCCCTATATGGTAAAGGTTTTTGTAATAAAGATATTGATCTTCGGAATGTTGTGAATACTTCCATGCCTTCAGATACTCTTCGAGCGCGGGCTTAAACTTCCTGTAATTAAAATAATAGACAGTTCCTTTGGTGAGATAAGCGTTGGCAAGCACCTCTTTGTTGCGGCTTTGCGATGCCGCCCATATCATGCTGTCAGCGTATTCAATCTTACGGTCAGGGCTGAAACTCACTGCATCTTTATAAGCCTGCGAAAGCTCCCGGTAATTATTCTCCCTTTTAGCTTTTGCGATGTAGGGACGCACATGCCGGAAGGCCGTGCTGTCGCCTTCTTCATAATGGTCATACCGCATGCGGTAAACAGCATAGTCCTGCGCGTTTAAGCCGAGCGCAGATACCGTCAGGAAAAAAATAATGCATCTCATACAGTGCGTAAATGGGTTGGTGAAACAGCATTGGAGTCTGTAAAAACAAATTTAAAAAAAAAGAAATCTAAAAAGTGCGGAAAAATGAAAGTTCGGCATCCTCTTCAAACAGACAAATAAGAAGCTATGATATACAGCAACATAGCACTAAACAGCCTGTTAATTTTGTAAATTAAACAGCGTGAAAGTTTACAAATCACCTCATCCTTTTCTTTTTTTTCTGAATATCCCCCTATAAATTCGCTTAAGAATTCTTTAAAAACCCGGCCGGGATTATTAACCAAATTAATCCCAAACATGAAAACACTTAAATTATTATCGTGCACAGCGATACTCATCGTGTTGCTATTGCTCTCCTGCAGACCCGCAGATGAAACAGAAGGTAAAGAACCCATAAATCTGTTAACACAGGATTCAGAAAGCTCATTCGATGAGCCAAAAGACCCTCCGAAAGACGTCCCCAAAGACCGTGACAACTGGAGAATGAAAACGAATAAAAAATGAACGCGCCGACAACAGTAATCTCAGGTGCAAAATGTCCGCAAAGCGGCATATGGAAAGCAGTAGGCCTCATCACTACCACCATCCCATTAGCCAGGGGTGACAAGGTGCCGGAATACTGCGGCAAAAGAGTAAAATGGCAGTTGTTGTACCAGATTTAAAATGAGAACCCCATGAAAATTTTCCTCAAATATTGCACGTACATTATTGTAGTCTTTTTTGGATTGCTGTTCAGTTATGCGGCATTCAGCAAAGCAATGGATTTCAAAGACTTTCAGGTAGAGCTGGCACAATCCCCGTTGCTCAGTGCGTATGCAGGAGTGATATCCTATGTGGTGATTATTCTGGAACTGCTTGTAGTAGGTCTGTTATGTTTTAACAGAACCCGGATTTTAGGTTTATACGCCTCATTTGGATTGATGGTCGCCTTTACAGTTTATATTTATTTAATTCTGAATTATAGTGATTTCGTACCGTGCTCCTGTGGAGGGATTTTAGAAAAGATGAGCTGGGATGAACATTTTATTTTCAATGGAGTGTGTGTTTTTTTTGCCTTAATAACAGGTATTTTCATGGGGAAGAAACGGGCGCACGGCTGGAGCCGTATCGCTGCAGCGGCACTCATCGCAGTGTTTTCAGCGGGCAGCATGGTCGCCCTGTTTCTTTCTTCTGAGTATATCATGAAAAAGGAAAATAATTTTACGAGGCGGTTTCCGCATCATCCGATTATGGAAGACAGGACCTACGATCTTAAAGTAAATTCTTATTATTTTGCAGGCATTTCAGGAAACACTATCTATCTGGGTAACCCTAGCACCCCTTTCCGGATCTTAAGAATGGATTATTCCCTTCAAAAAGTCGATACGCTCGATCTCGCGCCTGCAACAAACCACCGGTTCAGTAACATAACCTATACCGTACAAAACGGGATGCTCTACGCACATGACGGTGCGGTTCCTGTGATCTACTCATCTCCAGTCGATTCGCTTGCGAAACCGCTTCGGGAAATAAGCAGTAAAGACATTTATTTTGATCAGTTGGCTGCTGTATCTCCACAGCAGTTTCTGCTGCGGGTTAAAGATGCTGAAAGCGAAAGAACATCGATCGGATGCCTTACTGTGGGCAAACCGGCCGTTGTAAAGATTCACAGCACATCGCTCACCACAAAAGCGGATGGTGGATTTGATGCCGACGGGGAGTTGGTGTATGACAAAGAAACAGGCATTCCGTTCTATCTGTTTTATTATCGGAATCAGATCCTGAAATTCAACAAAGATGGCTTGTTAAAGGGTCAGATGAAGACGATCGACACGGTAGTGGAAGCCAGTTTAAAAGTGTTGACACTTCCGGACGGCAGAAAGAAACTGGCCGAGCCTCCTTTACTTGTCAACAGAAACATGACCGTACACAGCGGATTGATATTCAACGAGTCTGGTCTGATGGGAAGACACGAATCCAGAACACAATGGAAAAAAAATGCGGTGGTGGATATTTACACCACATCACCTGCAGGATATTGGGGCAGCATGTATGTACAGCACCGCGGTAAACATAGACTGTCCCGGATGTTAGTGACTGACACGTACTTTTTTGTACTGTCGGGCGATGAAATAGTACGGTACCGTTTTGCGCAGACGTTGACCGAGCAGTTCATCAAAAGGGGAAGCCGAAAACCTTTTTGAGAGTAGGCAGCATCATTTTAATATTTATATTATGAAAAATTTAAAAACGTTCCTTTTACCGGCATTTGTTGTGCTGGCAGGAGCAGGAAGCGCGTATGCAACTCACATCAACAAAGACACCTCAAAAATTACGCGTCAGGGCCACGTATTCCGGCCAAACGCACAGACCAAGTGTGTGCCGACCGGAAAACAGTGTGACACCCAGGGCACGGTCATCTGTACAGCAGATGTCGGCATGGGTCCTGAAACGCTTTATGATCTCAACGGCAGTATATGTCCGACTGCACTGAAAGAGCGAATTGTTAAATAATTAAAAAGGAAGCCGTCTCAATACCTATTGAGACGGCTTCTTTTTTTGGATATATTTACCAGCTCGACTTTTTTTTCAAAAGCCAAACGCAGCAGAGTGCCCAGTGAGTGTTGGAGACTTTTCTTTATTGCTGCATGACGTCAATCCAGTCTTTCTTAATGTCTTTAAGTTGATAATCAAACCAGGCTGATATTTTGACAAACAGATCCTCGCGGTTCGCCCTGTTGAGGAAACTGTGGTCTTCCTTATCATAAAAAAGTGCGATTACTTTTTTATGGTTTCTGCGCAAGGCCAGATAATACTCCATCGTCTGTTCCCAATAGATATTCTGGTCATTCGTTCCGGTCCACAGCAATATAGGGCGTGTCACTTTTTCGGCATGGTAAACAGGGCTGTTGTCTATATACAGATTTTTATCTTCGGCAAATGATCGGAACATCCGGTACTGCTGCTCTTCAAATTGCCAATAAAAAGGTCTGAAATAGTCATAATTAAACGAGTGGTAAGACCTTACCAGATCGCTGTTTCCTGCGCCTCCCACATACGCTGCAAACTTTTTACTCTGCGTCGCAATAAAGTTCGTTTCGTAACCTCCATGGGAATGCCCCGCCAAGCCTACTCTGGCGAAATCGATGCTATGGTTATCTTTCAGCGCTGCAATCGAGGATTCTACACAGTCGAGGGCCGAGCGCCCTGTACCCCGGCCGTCGTAAACAATATCGGGTAAATAAATGAAATATCCACGCTCAAGATAATCCCGGTAACTGATCCCTTCAACCTTTGAAAAACCATCTCTTAAGTATCGGTTACCATAGTTATGCATGATCTCATAAATCCCCACTACCATTGGGTACTTCTTCGAAGCATCATAGTTGACGGGATAATACAGTAGACCCTGCAGTGCCACACCCTTGGAATTAGTATAGGATATTTTGTCCATCCGAATTTTTGAAACAACCTTATCCTGCGGATTGGAGCGGTAAATGACCCGCTCTTTTTGATCTCTATGTATCATTATGACCGGAGGAACATTATAGTTCTGTTTAAGATAAAGATAACCTTCTTGCTTAGAAAATGAAGTTAACGGGGTTATAAATTCAGGACCGGCAGGAAACAGCAGCTTAAACTGTCTGTTGTTATAAATTCCCAGAGTCTGATATGAAGTCTTGCTGTCAGAAATCTTCATAAGCAGTGGAACCGACGCATCGTAAAAATTCTTAGCGGCTCGGGCACCACTGGGCAACTCCTCAGAAGTTCCCCCAGCGATTTCGGCGCTGTAACTGGCGGGCAGCAGGGTGTGGCGCATCACGCCTGTTTTCACACCATATTCACTTACTTTCCCATTGCCAGGAAATAAAATATGGTCGCCATCGGAACTGAAATAAATTTCATTATACTCAAGGCGGTCGGGAAACGGAACTGTTCTTTTGCTCTTTGTAGTAATATCATAAACCACCCATTTTTCGGTGTCGTGAGAAAGAAGAAACCTGCCGTCCTTACCGGTTATCATATTAATCCCCGTATCACCCAACTCCTCGTACCGGTCGAGTTCTGTATCGTAGCGGTAGACCTTCTGCCGGATCCTTTCTTTTACATAATCCTGGTTTTCCATTGGATCGTACGCCAGAAGATAGCGGCCTTCTCCCGTATCAATATGCTTAGGGAATCTTATGTGATCGAGCTGCTTAATTTCTCTGGTGCCGGGGGTCCAGACCGCATACGTTAAGATCAAATCATTATAAAACTTATTTTCGAGCCTTCTGTCATTGCCATACCAGATATCGACGTCAGAACTTTGCGGTGTCTTTTTATTTTCTGTGTTAAAGGTGATGAAATACCGCCCGGATTTTAACGCAGACACGAACTGTACGGCGCTTCGCGTCTCTCCCATATAGGAAGGAAACGGAAGCGTCTCGTTTTTCATTTCATTGGTGAGATAGATATGGGACTCCCCCGGATGATACTCCGTTTTGTGAAAAATAACGACGGGGCCGTTGCAGTAATCGACGTTATAGCCTTCTGTCTTACCTTCATACAATATATGTTTTTTCTCCGGTGTCCACTCCTGCAACTTAAAGCCCTCCGCTGTTCGCTGCGTATAAAACAACCGCTGATCCGTCACCTGAATGGAGATCACACCTGGAATTTCCTCGAGAGTCTGCCCTTCCTGACTTAAAAACTGAAGCGTATCGTCCTTGAGGAATGCAATAGTGTCATTCCATTCCATATACAGTGCATTTTTGAACCCCTCCCAAATTTTCTCCTGCAGCGTCGTCAGATTCACCAGTCGTGCTTTGGTTGCACCACTCATGAAAACGGACCCTTTTTTAGTATATTTAACAGAGATGGGAAATATTCCGGGGGTCTGATAGAGAATTTTTTCCGGATTTGCTGTTGACACCAATGCCAGCGTATCCGAACTGTATTCATACGCCTTCTGAAACGTCAGAAATTTCCTGTCTTCAGAAGGGACCACCCAGGAAATACCGTAGGTATTTGGTTTAAAGGGGCTGTTCGGGGATGACCCGTCATTTTGGGCATTCGCAGGTGAAGGAAAAAAGATCATCAACAGAAAGAAAAGACAGGGAAATTTTCTAATAGCCATTGTTCTGGGGTTTAAGGTTAGGATTCAGGGACAGTTCGGAAAATGGGAGCGGCCATACCTGATGATGCGATTTCCACTGAGGCTTTGTCAGGCTGAGGTCACTCAGCCGGTTCGCTCGTTTGAGCGTGATAAACCTGATGCCGCGTTCGGTAAAAAATTCTTTTCGGTTTTCATCAAGAATGCTGTTGAGCAACTGTTCTTTGGTAAAGGATGATGGTGCGGCCGCTGTTTCTGCTTTTTGTTTTACGGCATTCAGATAGGGAAGCGCTTCGGTCAGTTTCCCCTGCTGCGCCAGTGCTTCAGCCAGCAGCAGATAGGCTTCCTCAAGGCGGAAGACCACCGAGTATTCATCCGCATTATCAATGAGGCGAGTGTACTTACCGGCACGGTAAAACGGGGCTGATCCTACAGGGATTTCTGTAATCCATTGCTGCTTCCGCAGGTCACCTGCTTCGAATGAAGCATCAAGATCAGGGGAAAGTGAGTACGTAGTGGGAAGAGCGCTGTCGAAGTAGTATAGCAGGGCCTCATTCGTTGGATCATAAGGCTGCAGCGGTTTCAGCTGCCACAGAATATGGCGTCCTGATTTTTTGAATGTTGCCGACACGTCAGGTTCCCACTGATAAAGGGCACTTTCTACCACGCCACGAAGAACCGGTTCGGCTGCGGCGTATTCCTGCCGCGTCATCAGTACCGTAGCCAGAAGCAGTTCAGCGGTCTTCCGGTTCGGGTAAATCCGCTCCGGGTTCCGGTAATCGTCTTTCAGCAGCCCCACCGCAGTGTATAGGTCGTCCTGAATCTTCAACAGCAATTCTGACGAAGGCGTTTTATTCAGCGACTTATTGACGGTATAATCCGTCGTGACCGTGTAAGGGATATCCCCATAGATCTGATTGAGGTAAAAGTAAAGCAGCGATCTCAGAAAAAGGGCCTCCCCTTTGAGGCGGTTCCGGTCCTCCTCTCCGATTGCCGTGCTTTTTTCAATGCCCTCAATAAGCGCATTGGCGGTATAAATCTCACTGTAAGCGGTGGTCCATATGGCTTTGACCGTTATATTGGAGGAACCCTGCACGTTGTTGTAGAGATCGATAGTACCGTTTTGGGTGTAAAGTTCATAGCTGATCAATTCATCAGTGTAAGTGCCCAGTAGTGCACCCGCTCCTTCCATTCCGCCGCTGAAGAGCGAATAGGTCTGTAAGTCACTGTAAAGATTACTTAAAGCTGCATCTGCGGAGCCAACCGATTCGAAAACCTGGCTGCTGCCGATCTGACTGACGGGGAAATTCACGTCAAGCAGGTCATGGCATGACTGGAGGGAAGACAGCAGAAATACTGCGGTGCCGAAGGCATATATTACGGAAAGTTTTATTTTCATTTGAGGTATTTTTTTAAAAAGTTAACTGTAATCCCATCGAAAGGGTTTTTAAAGGAGGCAGAAATCCGGAGGTCACCATTTCCGGATCAAGGCCGAAATACTTCGTCCAGGTCCAGAGGTTCTGGCCCTGAACATACAGGCTAGCCTCATTTACGGCGCTGCTGTGCAGCGGAATCCTGTAATTCAACTGGATGTTTTTCAACCGGATAAAAGAGGCGTCGCCAACAGCGGCCGTGCTGTTTCTGAAATGATCGGTAAGCGTATTCGTAAGCTGATCGGTGCCGGACGTGTACGGCATTATAATCCCGTCCGGATTGGTGGGAGACCAAACATTCAGCAGTGCCGCGGGCTGATTTCTCATGATTCCGGGAGTAGCCATGGTGCGGAAAAAATTCCATCCGTCCTGCTTAACGAACTGTACCAGAAAAGAAAGCCCAATATTTCCGTAACTGACCGTATTCTGCAGTCCTCCGAAATACTTCGGACTAAGATCTCGCAGCGCCTTGGCATCATCGGCAACCGTAATTTTACCGTCCCCGTTATCATCGGTAAAGGTGTATTGGCCTGCACTGTTGATTCCCTGATAATCCAGCAGTTTGGCAATGTAAATCGATTCGCCGATCACATAGCGGTTGGCATAGGTGGAACCTTCCAGCCCCGGGAAGGCAAGAAGTTTATTTTGGGGCACGCTGATATTAAACGATGTGCTCCATTTCCAGGTGGCGGTATTGAGCGGTTTCGCGCCGACTTCCAGTTCAAATCCGCTGTTTTGGACTGTTGCCCCCAGGTTTGCAAGGACGGACGAAAAACCTGTAGTGGCAGGCAAAGGAATGCCGACCAACTGATTGGAGGACCGGTTGAGGTACCATGCCGCCGTAAGATTAATGCGGTCTTTCAACAGCGAAATCTCCATTGCACCCTCGAGTTTATCCGTCTTTTCCCAGGAAAAATCTGGATTATAGAGCCTTGAAGGATACAGTCCCGGCAAACCATCATAGGCATAATAACCGACGCTGTACGTATCCAAAAACTGATAGTCACCGATGGCATCACTGCCCGTGCGCCCGTAACTGCCGCGCAGTTTCGCGAAACTCAGCCATGGAACTTTTTTAAGGAACGGTTCCTCCGATATAACCCAGGCCGCACCCACGGCGCCGAAATTCGCAAAGCGGTGGCTGGGGCCAAACCTGCTCGACCCGTCCCTTCTCGCAGTAAGATTCACGATGTAACGCTTCTTATACTGATAATTGAGCCGGCCGAAAACAGCTGCGTAGCGGTACTGATTCTCTCCCGAAGGTGAAACAGAAACGTAGGTGGCTGCTGCTATATTTTCGATCAGGGCATTGCTGGCATAACCGTACCCATTCATGGCAGAACTTTTCGTGTTGCTTTCCTGAAACGTCATCCCGGAAAGCACAGACCAATCACTGTTGCCGTATTTTCTGGTCCAGCTAAGTTGCGGCTCAAGCAGATAAGAGAAAACAGAACCGGTTCCGCGCGAGGAGGATGAAAATTCAGTACTCGTATTGAGTCCCGAAGCCGGGCTGTAGATGGTATTGGGCAGTAAAGAATATTCTTCCAGTTGCTGTAGCGTGACTCCCGCATTCAGTTTCGCCTCAAAGTCTCCCCAAAAACGGTAGCCCATATTCAGGTTCTGATTCAGATGCTTCGTCGTATTTGTATACCGCGCATTCAGCTGCGCCAGAGGATTTTCGAATGTTCCGTTTTCCCAGTTCAGATGGCCGGCGGCGTCATACAGAGCCGGCGCATCAGGTGCCAGCCGGAGGGCAAGGCCCGTGAAATCAGTGTTCAATGTTCTGTTATTAGTAAGCGTCAGTAAACTGGAAAGACCGAGCGAAAATTTCCGGTCAGCGGAGCGGTGATCAAAATGCGAGGAAAGCGTATGGGTACGGTAATGTTGGTCTCCCGGAAAAACGGAACGCTGATCCCCAAATCCGGCACTGACCGAAAAGCTGTTCCTGTCGGACCCGCCCGAAACATTGACCAGAATATTGGTATTTTCAGCGGTACCGCCAATCAGTTCTTTCTGCCAGTCGGTACTGCGCGACTGATCCCATACGCCGTTGATATCATACGCTGCGGCCGGATACTCCCCTGCTGCTACGTTGCTGTATGCCTGCCTCCGCATTGCGGTATATTCTCCGCTGTTCATCATGCGGAGGTGGCTTCCTACCTGGCTGAAACTCTGACTGGTGTTAAGGGTGAGATGGACAGGCACGGCTTTCCCTTTTTTTGTCGTTATTAAAATTACGCCGTTTCCGCCTCTTGACCCATAAATCGAAGTGGCGTCTGCATCCTTCAGGACTTCAATGCTTTCGATATCGTTCGGATTGATGCTGTTCAGCGGGTTAATCTGCTGTAGCGGCAGGGCACCCGCAGAAAGCGTAGAAACCAGCCCGCCAGCAGCGGGTACACCGTCAATAATATACAGCGGCACATTTCCGTCTGTCAGGCTGTTCATCACGTTCCGCAAACTGTTTCTCCCTCTGATCTGCACATCAAAACCACCACCGGGTGTACCACTGTTTTGGGTAATACTCACCCCCGCCATCCTGCCTTGAAGCGCGGACAAAACATTGGTAACTGGTTGGTTTTCGATGTCTTTTGCTGAAACTTTGGCAATACTGCCCGTTCTTTCTTTGTCTTTGACTTTATAGTAACCCGCATTGAGAATAACTTCTTCGATTCCCTTTACTTTGGGTTCCAGATTAATATTGATGACCGACTGATTACTGACGGTGATTTGTTGTTCAGAATATTCTGGGTGTCTGAATAACAGGATGGGATTTTCTGCGGTAACCTCCAGTCGGTAGGTTCCTTTTTCATTGGTAGTGGTAACCTGATTACTGCCTTTTTGGGAGATGAATACTCCTGAAAGTGGCTGATTGGATGAGGTTACGGTACCGGAAATGGTGCGGGTTTGCGCCTGTACATTAATGCTGGAAGCGGTTAATATAAGGCCGAAGAAAATACCTCCTATAGGGTAATAGGATTTTTTCATAGCTTTGTATTGGTTTTTAAATTAAGTTTAATTACTATCTCTGCTCTTTCCTGCGGCTGCAAACTTTAGGGAAAGGGCGTTTTTTTTTATTAGAGGAGAGAAAAGATGATAGATAAAAGATGATAGACTAGGTGCTGTACCGTTTAAAAAGCGGATGGCGCATTCAAAAGGTGAAGCATCTACGGAGCATCCCTGTTTTCAATCAAGGACTACTTTTCACTTGGCTCTTTTTACTTTTTACCTGGCTCTTTTTCACCTGGTTCTTTTTACTTGGCTCTTTTTCGCTGGCTCTTGCCGCTCATCGGATCGCCTTAGGGGACACTTCGACAGGCTCAATGACCGTAAGGTGTAGAAACACTTTTGGAGTGGGGTCACTTTCCCGCTAAAGACCAATCCTTTGTTGTTGGATGATAGGTGCTGGATGATGGATGATCACATCAGCACATTACCACATCAACCCATATATTCTTCGGATTGCTTTAGGGGAAAGTGAAACACAAATGATGAAAAAGAAACTTTCCCACTAAAGACAGATCCATGAAGAGCATTGATATGAATGTGAGGAGCTCTTATGAGGTGTCGGTAAAATTGTTGATAAAGTGATTCATGATGACAGCATGAAAATTATTGTAGCAAGGGTTTTTATAAACCGGATTTCCCGCGAAGCAATCAAGCCGCAATGGTTGTGCACACCATTGTAAGTGTCGTTCTACTATCTTTTATAGAAAAGCGGGCTTAGGGAATTGAGAATACCGGATACAAAACGGCATGGGTCTCAACAAATCCGATTCGGGGTACTGGTATACCTTACATGCAGATAAGTGAGCCCACGCCTAGGTCGTGAGCTACTTTACTTATCGTCTCGCATGTTAAAATTACCAGTTTTCGAATTCGAGATTCTAAGCAATAGCTTCTATATTTTTTTGAAGTATCGCAAAATTACATCTTTAGACATAATCTTATGGCAAATATAATAAATATTTATTAATATGGTAATATATAACCATGAATTATTTGGTTCCTTTTACAAAATTGCTACTTAAATACAAAATTGTGGATAGCAAAGAAGTTTTAAGGTTATATATGGAAGCATTTTCTGAAAATTTAAAAGAAATTAGAGCCATTAAATATAAATCAATGGATGATGTTGCACAGAATTCTACCTTTGATTCTAGCAATTATAATAAATACGAAAATGGAAAGGGTAATCCTACCATAGAGACGCTACTTAAAATGGCTTCGGCGTTCGGTATTCCGCCAAAAGAGTTATTTGATTTTGACTTTGATCTAGAGAAGTATAAAATAGAGGAATGAATGAATTATTATCTCGACTAAAAAATCCGAGAGCATTATTTGATTTTGGTATTACGAAATATAGAATTGAAGAAATCCTGACGAGCGTTGGGATTTTTTGCTTTTACGGGAAACCGTAATGTTGTTATACAAAACAATAATATATTTGGAGAAAGAAAGACGTTGGCTTTATGTAAAATTGTAAAAACATAGCCTAACTGTCGGCTTTGCAAAATGATTTGCACTTCGGAAAGTGGACGGGCGTTAGTTGCTATTTTAACCAAAAAATCGCAAAACTATTATTATGCAAAAAAAATGTATCCTTTGTGATGGAGAATTAATAGACAAATCTTATTACGAAAGTAATAAAAGCGAGTTTGATTTAATTCCAAAATTTAAACATAAAGAGCATATCATTCAAAATGCAATTGGAGGAAGACTTAAAAGTGATGAAATACTTTGTGAAGAATGTGGTGGAATATTAAATAAAGAAATTGACACGGATTTTTTAAAATTATTTACTGGATTTACTGAACGTTTAAAAGATATTTTACCAAAAGAAAGGAATAAAAATTCAAAAACTCCAGTAAATGGATATGAAGTTGGAACAAAAAGAGAAATTGTTTATTTAGACAAAACTATTGTTCCCAAAAATCCAGATTTTGAAATAAATGAAACTGAAAAAACTATTAAAATTTATGCTAGTAAAAATATTATCAACCATTACAAAAAACACGTACTAAATACAATTTCAAAAAAAAGGTTAAATATAAATGAATATACAATAGTAGAAATTAGTGAATTTAAAGATGATGAAAATATTGGATTATTATTTACAGAAGGAGTAGAAAACTTTAATGATAAATGGAAAATGGGTTTCATTAAAATAGCAACAGAATTTGCATATTTAAATGGAGTAGAAAAAGAGCATCTAACAAACACTTTAGATATTCAAAATAAAAAAATTATAAATTCACATAATATTTTTCCATTCTTCCCAATTGGCTTAACCGACGCTTTCATTGAATGGCATAGAATATTTTTAGAAAAAAATTTCCCAACTCATACAATAATACTATTCACTCAAGAATATAAAGACAATCAAAAAGAATTAATTTGTTATGTAGATTTATTTAGCACTTTTCAATATTACATATTGCTAAACAGTGACTATAAAGGGGAAAGTGTTTTTAAAACCTATTGTCAAAAATTAGAAAAAGAAATAAAAGCAGAAATAAACTTCAGAGAAATTAGAATTAAATATTTAAGAATGATTGCCGAAGAAAATGAAATAAATCTTAATTTATATAAAGGTAAATCAATTGAGGAATTATATGATTTTCTTGAAACAGAATACGCTAAAAAAACAGCAAATTATGAACTCAATCTTGAAGAAGAAATATCATATACATTATCAAACTTACTAAACGCATTATTATATTCAAAAAGTAAAAGTCAAATTGATTTGGGATATTTAAGTGAACCTGTAAATTCTTTAAAAAATATTTCTACAGAATGGTTTATGACAATATTGGCAGAAATAAATCATTTAAAACCAGAAGAAGGAATAATAAATATACAACGCTATAGGCAAGTATTTATGGAACAAGACGGTAAGAATAATTTAGAAAATTTATCAACACCGAACGAAATTGCAAAATGTATAGAAAATGATCTTAATTTTACGAAAGAATATTGTCATTTAAAATTTAATCATCTTGCGTATTTTGTAGGGAAAAAAAGTAAAAAAGAATAAAAAAAAACAGCAGGTTATAACTAAGTATTCGTTTTGCTCAACGGGCAGGAAATCAAAGCGTGGTTATTTTATACCGCAAACCCCGACAAGCGTTGGGGTTTGCGGTAGTAAAAAACACATCTTGCCAATAAATATCGAGGACAAAACTTGTCCTATAAATTTCTTTTACTATCTTTGGACAAAATAAGTCCTAAATGGCGACAATGGAAAAAAGCATAACAACAATCGGTGAACGACTCCGAACATTGCGAGAGGAAGCATCGCTTTCTTTGAGAGAAGTGGCAAGCCATATTGGTATTGACACTTCATTACTTGGGAAAATTGAACGTAACCAACGACAACCGACAAAAGAACAAATAAAACACATTGCCGAGTTCTTTAAAATAGACGAAAAACTATTGATTAAGGAATTACTTAGTGACCAATTTGCTTATCGAATAATGGAAGAAGAAGCCGACATTGATACGCTGAAAGTTGCGGAAGATAAAGTTGAATATTTAAAAGCCAATAAGAGAAAATGACGATTCAACAACTCATAGAAAAGTATTCGGCTCACAGAACTTATTACTTAACAAACAAGTATAACGAAACACTGCTTCGCAGTGATTTCTTAGACCCGTTGTTTGAATTGTTGGGTTGGGACATAAAAAACAACGCAGGAAAAATAACCAACGAAAGAGAAGTAATTTTAGAAGAAGCATTAAAAGCAAATGCTTCTGAACATTCAAAAAAACCTGACTATACATTTAGGCTATTCTCCGAAAGGAAATTCTTTTTAGAAGCTAAAAAACCTTTCATCGCAATTGAAACAAACAACGATACGGCAAAACAAGTAAGACGATACGGCTTTACATCCAAATTGAAAATTTCCGTTCTTTCAAACTTTGAATATTTAATCATTTATGATACTTCCGTAAAAGTTGACGAAACCGACAATTATATTAAGGCATTAATAAAAAAATATCATTACACCGAATACGAAAGCAAGTTTGAGGAAATCAAAAAGCTATTGGGTAAAGATGCGGTTTATTCAGGCGCATTTGAGACCGAATGGCAAACGATTGAAACCAAATTAAATCAATATTCAATTGACGATTTATTTCTTTCCCAATTTAATGAATGGAGAAAATTATTAGGACACGAAATTTACAACCATAACCCTAAAATAAAAGAGCAGGAATTAAATGATATTGTTCAAAGCTATTTGAATAGAATTTTATTTTTGCGTGTTTGCGAAGATAGAAATTTAGAAGATTATCAAACGCTTTTAGCATTTGCAAACGCAAGTGATTTTAAATCACTCATCAAAAAATTCGAACAAGCGGACAAACGCTATAATTCAGGGTTGTTTGACCAATTATTGAAAGATAAAATTGTAGAAAATATCAGTTCGGCATTTTGGACGATAATAAAACAGTTGTATTATCCCGAAAGTCCTTACTCTTTCAGTGTGTTTTCTTCGGATATTTTAGGAAGTATTTATGAAATTTTCTTGTCGGAAAAATTGACTGTTCAAAAAGGAACAGTCGAATTGGTAAAGAAACCTGAAAACATCGACAGAGATATTGTTACCACGCCGACATTTATCATCAATGATATTTTGCGGAATACCGTTTTGCCAAAATGTAAAGACAAAACTGACAAAGAAATACTGAAACTGAAATTTGCTGACATCGCTTGCGGTTCAGGAGCATTTTTATTGGAATTATTTCAACTGTTAAATGATATTTTAATTGACTATTATGTAAAAGCAGACAAAACAAAACTCATTCAAACCAACATCAACACGTACAAACTTCCTTTTAAAACAAAAAGAGATGTTTTATTGAATTGCGTTTACGGAGTTGATAAGGATTATAATGCCGTTGAAGCTGCAAAGTTCGGTTTGTTACTGAAGCTTTTAGAAGATGAAAACACCTCTTCAACGAATACAAGTAAACCGGTTTTACCTGATTTATCAAATAATATTTTCTTTGGAAATAGTTTATTAAATCCCAAACAAGTTGAAAAAAAGAATCAAACTGAAATCAATCCGTTTGATTTTTCAAGACTTCGGTTTGATGTTATCATTGGTAATCCGCCTTATATGAAGTCGGAGGATATGAAAAATATAACACCGCTTGAACTGCCTCTTTACAAAGCAAATTACAATTCTGCTTATAAGCAGTTTGATAAATATTTTTTGTTTCTTGAACAAGGTATAAACCTGTTAAATGATGACGGTGTTTTAGGTTATATTGTTCCAAGTAAATTTACCAAAGTTGGTGCAGGTAAAAAATTAAGAGAAGAACTTGCAACCAAAGGCTATTTACATTCAATCGTTTCGTTTGGTGCAAATCAGGTTTTTGCAGACAAAACAACCTATACATGTTTGCTGATTCTGAGCAAGAAACCACAAAAGACTTTTCAATATGCAGAAGTAAAGAATTTGAAGAGTTGGAAGGTAAGGGAACCAGATGCGGTAAAATATGAAATACAAAAAACAGAAAGTTTAGATAGTGAAGTATGGGTACTGTTTCCTAGTGAATTAAAATCTGTATTTAAAAAAATAATTTCTCAGTCATCCACTCTTGGAAATTTACTTGGAGAGAAGAATATTACAAATGGAATTCAAACAAGTAAGAATCCTCTGTATATAATAACCTCTGATAAAATAGATAAGTCATTCGTTTATTTTGAAATAAAGGGTAAAAAATGGAAAATTGAAAAAGAAGTTATTCGGCCATATTATAAAACTCCACAAAATAAAAAGCTTAAAGCGAAATTCAATACTTATAGTTTTTTATGCTCAAATTCTTTTGTCATTTTTCCTTACATAAAACAGGAAGGAAAGGTTGATGTGGTTAAAGAGTCCGAACTTCAAAGTAAGTTCCCATTAACTCATAGTTATTTCAAATACTATGAAAAAGAAATAAAAGCAAGGGATGTTAGTCCTGCAATAAATAAAGATGACTGGTATAAGTTTGGAAGAAGCCAACATTTAGATAGTTGGGAAGCTGATGAAAAAATTGTGGTTGGTATTCTGTCAGCGGGAGAAAAATATCCTATTGATAAGAATAAAACAATAGTATCATCGGGAGGGACAGCAGGATATTGCATCATTGCACTCCCCGATAATTGCGAATATTCCATCTATTACATTCAAGCAATTCTCAATTCAAAATATTTAGAGTGGTTCAGTGCTTTATATGGTGAAGTTTTCAGAGGTGGTTATATTGCTAGAGGAACAAAAATTTTGAAAAACCTTCCGATCAGAAAGATTGATTTTTCTGATTCTAAACAAAAAGTACTTCACGACAAAATCGTAGCAACTCAAAAGGAATTAATTAAAATTTATGACCAAATAGACCTAAACGCAGGCAATAAAAGGAATCTGACACCACTAAAAGGACAATTTGTAAGAGAAAAAATCAATTTAGAAAAACTGTTAGCCAAATTATACGATTTAGGCGATGACGATTTATTAATCCCTTTAATCAAAGATTTGTATGAAACTAATTGAGAACGCAACAGCCGAAAAATTAAGGGGCGGATTTTATACGCCTGAACCTATTGCAGAATTTATTTTGCGTTGGGGAATTAATGGTAGCAAAGATTTTGACATCCTTGAGCCAAGTTGTGGCGATGGTGTGTTTTTGGAACAATTAAAGAATTTAAAATCAGAATATAATTCCGTTACAGCCATTGAATTTGATGAAGTAGAAGCGAAAAAAGCCGATAAAATTGAACTAAGAAATAAGCAAGTAATCAATGATGATTTTCATACTTATTGTAACAACACAGAAAAGCGGTTTGATTTAGTTGTAGGTAATCCGCCCTACATCCGCTTTCAGTTTTTCGACAGAAATCAGCAAGCGGAAGCAGGAGATATTTTTATTAAAGCAGGATTGAAATATTCCAAACTGACCAATGCTTGGGTGTCATTTGTAGTTGGTTCTTCTCTATTGTTGAAAGACAAGGGTGGGAAAATTGGGTTTGTTTTACCCGCAGAAATTCTACAGGTTTCCTTTGCTTTGCAATTGCGAAAATTTCTTGCTCATTTCTACAATAAAATCAACATCATTTCCTTTGAAAAATTAGTGTTTCCAGATATTCAGCAAGAAGTTGTTTTATTGCTTTGCGAAAAGAATGAAACAGAGGAACACAACATTGAACACATCGAATTAAAAGATGCAAGCGGACTAAAAACACTTGATACCGCAAGGCTAAAAAGTCCACAAAAGAAAATTGATTTCAAATCCAACAAATGGACTTTCTATTTTTTGGAACAAGAAGAAATCGATTTTTTAGAAAACATTGCAAAGAAAAGGAACATTCCAACACTGGGAAAATACGCAAATGTTGAAGTAGGCATTACAACAGGAGCAAATGATTTTTTTACCGTTCCGCTTACAACAGTTGAAGAGTATAAGCTTCAAGATTATGCAAAACCAATGGTTGGTAGAAGTGTGCAAGTGAATAGCGTTATTTTCACAAAAGATGATTGGGAGAAAAACAAATATTCAAAAGCCAAAGCACATTTATTGGCATTTCCTGACAAAGAAAACCTTAATAAAAACAACGGAGCAGTAAAATATATTGCTCATGGTGAAAGTTTGAATATCCATAAAGGTTACAAGACAGGAATAAGAAATGATTGGTTTGTAGTACCGTCTTTAAAAATTTCGGATGCTTTGTTTATCAGAAGAAATAATCTTTATCCAAGGTTAATCATTAACGAAGCAGAAGCGTATACAACCGATACGATGCACCGTGTTTTCGTAAAGCCCGATACAGATATAAAGGCATTAACAGCAAGTTATTACAATTCGCTTTCACTGGCATTTGCCGAAGTTTCAGGACGAAGCCACGGAGGTGGTGTTTTGGAATTGATGCCGAACGAAGCAGAGAAAATATTGCTTCCGCACCATAAAGATAATGCAGAATTGTTGTTGCAAATTGATGAATTAATTCGAGACAAAACAGATATTGAAGAGGTGTTAAAAATAACTAATGAAGTAATCTTAAAACAGCATTACGGCTTGACACAAAAGGAAATTGATTTGGCTCACAATATTTGGAGAAAACTGTCGAAGCGTAGGTTAAATAGAGGTAAATAAAAGTGTATGGCTGAAACAAAAACGATACAAGAACAACATACTGCTGGACCACAAGCAATAGGATTTGACTACCAATTCTATTACTTTATGTTTTTAGCCCTTGACCTTAAATTCGGGCAAAAGATTGGATTTGAAGTTAAAGATGATGTGCATATTGATAAAGAAGATGGAACAACAATTTTATATCAGGCAAAACATACAATCTTAAAAAATGCTAAAGGCAATCCACAGAATTTAACTGATTTGGATACTGATTTATGGAAGACGCTAAGCAATTGGGTTGATTTTGTTAATGCAGATAAAAGTTCTGATTTTCTTAAAAAACACACATTCATTTTAGTAACAAATAAGAGTGAAAGTAACAATGATTTTATAGCTTCACTTAATACATTCAAAGCAGATAATAATTTTGATAACATAAAGTCTAAAATAAAGGAACTAGAAACCAAAACTAAGGACGAAACACTCAAAGGATATTTAAAAAAAGTTGCCAAACTAAGTAAAAGTAAACTTGAGCTATTTTTAAAGAAATTGTCGATAGAAACAGGCGAGGATGAAATTATTGATAAGATTAAGAATAGAATACTTGAGAAATACTATCAAGAAAACTTAGTTGAGCCAATCTTTGAAAAATTTTCATCTGAATTAAATTTATCAAAGTACTTAGATATAAAGGCTGGTGGAAAATTTGAAATATCCGGAGATGATTTCGGAAAACGTTTTGGAAAATGTTTTAAGGTTGCGACTGAAATTCGCCCATTACCTAAAAGAGAATTTCCTGTTTTATTACCTGATAATTTGGAAAGTCAAATTTTTATCAAGCAATTACTTGATATAGGCGAAATACAAACAGGTTCAAATGATATTAGAAATTACACTACTCAAATGTTGAAATTTTTAAATCATTTTACTTATTGGTCTGAGGAAGAGAATTTCATTTTACTTACAGATATAGAAGAATTTAAAAATAATAGTATTCAAATATGGATAACTGAATTTAAAGCAAAATACAGACAAATTGAACGTCAAATAAATAATGGTTCTGCTATTGAGGATTTAGAAGATGATATTAAAAACTTAGGCGTTGATTTAGTTGACTGTATCAGAAAACAAGACTTATCAATCCCTGGGTTTTCAGCTTTAGGTATTGAATTTAGCAATGGACATTACTACGCTCTATCAGATAAACTTGAAATCGGATGGCATTTTGATTGGGGCAATAAATACAAAAAGGAATGAAAGAAATCTACTATGTATACAATAACGAAGCAATTTCAAGTTGCATTTTCTTATTGATATTGAATAAAATTGATACGTTGGATATTGCTCGTTCCTGTTTGGTTTTGCCATTCTTATTGGATGATAGAACAGTTAGTTATTTATCCAAAAACAAAAGTGCTGAATTGGAGGATATGATAAAAGAGCAGTCAAGATTATTTACATCGTTCAATAAAAGGTATTTATCACTATTACCAGTTACAATTAATTCTTTGACAATATTAAATGCAAGCAATCAAATAAGTATAGGAAATGAAATAGTGGCGACTACTTTATTAGATTCAGAAGATAAAATTTTAGGCGACAGATTTAATAAAATTCAGGAAGTTATTCCAACTTTTGTATCAATGATAGAAAAACATTCTACCATTCAACTTTACAAAATCTTAAAAGTACAATTATGAAATTTATACTTCACGAAATGAAGCTTTGGTTTAAGGATGAAAAAACTGACCCTAAAAGCTATCAATTTTTACCCAATAAAGTAAATGTCATTACAGGTGATTCAACTACCGGCAAAACAAGTTTCTGGAATATTATTGACTATTGCCTTTTATCTGGTAAAGTAACGATTCCGACTGAAATTATCGACAAGGTTTTATGGTTTGGAATTCGTTTTAACATAAATGACAAGGAAATATCGGTAGTTCGAAAAACGCCAAGTAATGGTTCTGTTTCCTCAGATGTTTTTTTTCATTTAGGTGGTTTTCCTAATAAACCCGTGAGTAATAAAGAAATAGCTGAAATAAAGGCAATCTTAGATGAAGAATTTGGTATTAGTGAGAATTTAAGATTTCCATTTGGAAAAGGATTAGGCAAAACAACTTTCAATATTTCGTATAGACATTTTTTACTTTTCAATTCATTAACGCAAACTATTATCGATGCACCAGAAACGTATTTTGATACTACATTTTATGGTAAGGATGAATATGATAAAGCATTAAGTCATATTTTCGACTTAGTTATTGGCGTTAATGATGTTGAGAATATTAAAGCCATTGACCGTTTACAGGAAATTGAAAATGGGTTAAAGACAATTCAAAAGCAGGAAAAGGGTAATCAAAATAAAATCAACAATTTTGAAAAGGAAATATTCAACTTGATTGAAAAGTGCAAAACATACAATTTTATTGAATATTCTGACTCTTTCGATAATGTAGATAAGGCAATATTGACAATTAAAGACATTATTTCCAATACAAAAAAGGTGGCAGAAAATTCAAAATTGTTTTCAGAAATTAATGTTCTGTACAAAAGTAAAAGTGAATTACAAGCACATCTTAATACCATAAATCAATATCAAAGAGAATATGATTTATATAAAAAGAACTTGAACAAATCTGCTGATAGCCTGCAACCTATAGAGTTTTTAAACCAAAAACTGTCAGACCAATTAGTAGATTCATATGAAACAAAACTATTTGTAGAGTCCTTAGAATCTTCATTGAAAAATATTAAAGCTAATCTTTCCAAGAAAATAGCAGAACCCTTAAAAGTTACAGGTGATGTGAAGGGATTACGAGTACAAATTCAGGAAATTGACAAACAAATCACCCAACTTAACAAGATTAAGCAAAATTATCAATCAGAAGGAGAAAAGTTTATTGTACTTGGAGAAATCAAGTATGCGTACGAACAAATTTTAAAAAGAGAAGTAATTAAGCCTATTGATACAATCAAACTGAATAGCTTGAATGAAGAAAAAGAAAGATTATTAAAAATCCCACAAGAAACCTCACAAATAAAATTTTCAATGAAAACACTATTAAACCAGAGTATTCAGCGAAATTTCAACCAATTAAGCTCTTTGGCAAAATATAATTATAGTAGAGTAGAATTCAATAGTGAAAAAATGATTTTACAACTAATTCCTGAGGGACAATTGTTTGCATTAGATAACGTTGGAAGTGCTTCAAACTATATGTTTATGCATTTATGTCTTTATTTAGGTTTACACGAACACGTATTAAATATTGAACAAGACCATATACCAGAATTTTTATTTATTGACCAACCAAGTACACCATATTACGAAGGAAAAAATGATGATAAAACAAAGTTAATTGACGCTTTTAAATTACTGAATTCGTTTGTTGATTATATTAAAGTTGAAAAAAAGAAAAATTTTCAAATTATTATGGTAGAACACGCATCAAAAGAATACTGGATAGATAACAACTTATCATACTTTCATACTGTAGATGAATTTATAGACGGAAAAGGATTAATTCCAAATGAAATTTACAATAACTAACTATGCAAAATATAACATTAGGAGAAATTAATAAATTTATAGTCCATTCTGTTGGCAATAAAAATAGTGGAGATGGTGTGCGTTTTTCTGATATATTGACTGATTTTAATAGAATTGAACGACATATTAAGCAATTGGTAAACAATAGTTTTAAATATGATGAGTTGTATCAATTCTTTTTTCTTCCAAATTTGGAACTTAACCCTGTTTATCAATTCGTAAGTTCTATTTTTAAAAACAAAGAATCATTTATTGAACAATCACAAAATGCAGGTCGATATTTGTACGATAAGAGTACTCATCCACAAATAAAAAGTGGGGAGTTATGTATAATCTACTTCAATGATTGCAAAATAAATGATGAAGTGGTTGACTGTATTGGAATATTTAAATCTGAAAACAAAGACACTGTACTTAAAGTAAATAATAAAGAAAATGGATTTGAGTTGACTGATGAGAAAGGAATAAACACAAATAAATTAGATAAGGGATGCCTAATCTTTAATATTGAAAAAGAGAATGGATTTTTAATTTCTGTCGTTGACAATACTAACAGAAGTTCGGAAGCTCAGTATTGGAAAGATGATTTTTTAGGAATTCAGCCAATTAAAAATGATTATCATCAAACAAATCAATTCTTAGGCATTACTAAACAATTTGTAACGCAACAATTATCAGAAGACTTTGAAGTTTCAAAAACCGATCAAATTGATTACCTCAACCGTTCAGTTGACTATTTTAAAAAACACGAAACTTTCGACAAAGAAGAGTTTGAAACGGCAGTTTTTGCCGACAGTAATGTAATAGAATCATTCCGAAAATTTGACCAAACTTATCGAGAAGAAAATGAAGTAGAACTTTCAGACAACTTTGAAATATCTGCCCAAGCAGTGAAAAAGCAAGCAAGAGTTTTCAAAAACATTTTAAAGCTTGACAAAAACTTTGATATATACATTCACGGAAACAGAGAATTAATTGAAAAGGGGATTGAGAAAGATGGTAGGAAATATTATAAAATTTATTATGAAGAAGAAAAGTAATATATTGTAAGGTTTCAACGAGACATGGTATTGCAACGCTGAAAAATGATATTTATATTTTCAGACCCGTTGATGAAGATGATGAATTTTACTATCTGCAAAATGGGGAAAAGCATGCTATTGAAAAAGGCATCTGCAGGAATATTGTGAATTCTAATAAATTGAGCAGAATTAAGAGTTTACAACAATTGCGTGAAAAGGTTATTTTTCCCTATGCTATGAATGGGAAAGCGGATATTATACAGGAGAATGAGCTTCAAGAGAAATTCCCACATGCTTACAAATATCTGCAACATAAGAAAGAAATTCTTGAGACAAGGGATAAGGGTAAAGCCCTGGATTATGAACACTGGTATGCATTTGGGCGTACGCAGTCTCTTGAAAAGATGATGCACAAACTTTTCTTTCCTAAATTTTCTGATGTTACGCCTTCTTTTTTAGCCAATGATGATGAAAATCTCATGTTTTATAATGGTTTGGCTTTAATCGGTGATAATGCAAATGATTTGGAAATTGTACGCAAAATAATGGAGTCGGATATTTTCTGGTATTATATAAAAAGTACGAGTAAGCCTTATTCGGGCAGTTATTATTCTTTAAACAGCACCTATATTAATAATTTTGGGGTATGTGAGCTTGACGATCGTGAGAAAGAATTTTTAATTAAAGAAGACAATAAGGTTTTGTTGAAGGAGTTTTTCGAAGAAAAGTATAAAGTTTCGATTTAACAATTTGTAGGATACTTTTTACTTATTTTTGCACATATGATGTCAAAACGAAAAATAGAAATAAAACACAACAAAGAGTACGGCCGCTATGAATTGTGGGAGATTATTTATAATCCGAAAGACAAACTCTATCCCGTAAGCTGGACTTTTTTCTACAATTTCAGTACCTGCAGAAAAACTGTTGAATACATGGCTAAAAAGCAGTTTCCGGATTTGGATCACACTTTTCTATAATTTAAAAGCCAAAACGCCTTCGGTGATGAGACAGATTCTCTAATGTGGGATGGTGCATACTGTCGAACGGCAGCAAGATATTTTTTCCCTCAAACTGCGCCAGATTATATACGGACGGGTTTTCTATAAAATTTTTGTTTAGTAGAACGGTATAGTGATCGGACACAGAGATCAGGCCTCTGTCAAAAGCCCGGTGTACATTAGGGCATAATGCAATACCGTTGGTCAGCGTATCGTTATACCCTTCAGAGAAAGGCACAATATGACAGGCATCGATCATGGAAACAGCGGTCAATGCATCAATCCGCATTCCTGAAACCGCGCAGGTATTGTTGTAAATTTTTGGGATTTCTCTTTTAAAAAGACCACTGCGTACAAATACTTCCTCCTGAAAAGTGTTTTCATCAACCTGCTTTTTCAGTTCCAGAATTTTACGCCGGTATTCTTCTCCGGATTCATTCAGAATGGACGGGGACGGAAGCCCATCGCTGCTGAACATTTTTAAATTCATCTTGGTCTCCGGGAAATACTGCTCTAACACCGCATTTTTAAGAATAGCTCTGCCTGCAGGATCTGCAAGTACTGCCGCCAGATTTGGATCGATCATGGCAAAGTTGACAGCTGCGTTTAAATTGTTTAAACTCCGCATCGGACTTTTGGAAGCGATCCACTGTTCGCACCCCACGTTAGCAATAAGAGTCCAGAACGGCTCAGAATTCATGTGGTAAAAGGGCAGTGCAAAGATCGGATGATGATTCGTTACCACCAGTTTCGACCAGATCGATTTGAACGCAGCGACCAATTCCGGCAGAATACAAATCTGATGATCAGTATAAATCTTCTCTTCAAATAACTGGATGATGCTCAGAAGCAGAACCGGTTTGTGTGGAGCACCGCCGTTTTTGGCATCTCTTTTTAAATTGGTAAAGTAGTGAAGATAATAAGGCAACTGTTGGTTTAACATTGTTTTGCGGAAATAGATAGTACAAAAGTATTGATTTTCCGGTTCTGACGGTATGGAGGATTTCAAAGATAAAAAATAAAGGATTTTTAAAACTTCCGGAAGATGGCAATCTTTTTTAATTTTTTAATGAACGATCCGCTCTACTCCACTCCCCACGTTTGTATCATGTAGTTCGTTAAAAAACCCACAACCGCCCGCAAATAGCAAAAACAGTGAATAAGAGGTGTAGTAAGTTGCTTTAGACATATTTGTAAATATCGGATCGTCTTAGGGGAAAGTGGGTAGAAACAACTTTGAAAGTGGGGACACTTTCCCGCTAAAAACCGATCCTTTTTGAGTATTTCATTATATTCTTCTCCCCTTCGGTGTTGAAAAAACAACAATAATAATCCAATTGCTGCGCCGCCTCTGCGTCGAACTGTAGGAGTATCAAAAACCTGCTTTCAACTTTTCTGTCATGTAATAAACAGCTGAGTCAAATATAATAATTTCTTCCTGATTATCAAAAACCCTACATTTTTCTGGATATTTCGGGTAAATACACCTCCCATAACTCTGCGGGCTAGAGTTTCGCATGCGACACCGTGCCTAAGAAAAGCCGCTTCGTACACCGTACTTATCAAATGAAGGACTATAAAAATCACGGTACTACCTGATCCCTACCGAAAGAAATTCATTTTGTTTTCAAACCTTTGTTCAGCAAAGAAAAACAAAAAGATGAAACCTAGAATCACCCGCCTCTGCATCTACCCGAAAGACATTCAGCGCATCACAGGAAAAAGCGAAAGATACAGCCGTGACCTCATCCGTAAAATAAAAAAAGAACTAAACAAATCTGAGCATCAGGTTCTAACTGTAGAAGAATTCTCCAGCTACATGGGAATTCCATGCCAATCCATCTGGGAACTCATTAATTAATATCATTTGCGGGGAGTCCAGTACCGAAGCAAACTAACCCTCCACTAGAGTAGGGGTTCACTGCAAAAACATGACCAATATCCAACCATCACCAAATCAGCATATTCTTATCTCCTATTATTTCGGCTTTTATAGTAATACTTCTTTTTGTGCTTTTGAAACCCTTTAAAATAAGATTCTAAATGCTCGAACTCAATAAATTCGATCAACTCATTCATACTGCTCCGACCAAAACCGCGATAGTTTAGAAACTCAGGTATTGGAGAATTAGTCAGATCTCGTACAGTACTAATATCTAGATTATACAGCACATTGTATAAACGGCAACTTAACGGGAAACTGCTATCCTTAAGTTTTTTGCTTAAGACAGCATTACGCCGCCTTTTCTCGGCGAGCACGAGGTGATACCTCCTTCTTTTTTGCTTTCTCCAATAGGCTTGCTGAACTTTACTTAATTGTTTATCTAAAGAATGCACGACCAAAAGCAATCGTTGATACATAGTGAGAATATCATCTTTCTCAATTCCGTATTCCGCACTCAATTCCTCCACAGAAGCGCTTTGTTCGACAAGTCGCCAGAGAATCACATGCTCCTTCTCCCAAGCCTTTCGATATATCTTGAGAAAAATGGTATTTCTGCGAACAGTATTTTTATGATTGATCCATTTCATAACTGGAAATATATACTTACCTAAAAACAAGAACGTTATAAAGATAAAACAAAAAATTGCAACAGGAAAACATTATCTTCGAGACGAACATCTCCTAATTCTCGATGAACTGGCGCAGGGTTTCCTCGACCTCGTAGATAAACAGTTTGATAAGTAATAACATAACAAAGCCAACTCCTAAAAGTTGGATTTGTTATTTCTGTAGATACGAGCGTGACGCTCGCACCAGCGGGGGGGGGGGGCGGGAGCAGGGGCATATATAAATAATAACCAGAATAATTGGTTTTACCCGTGTTACGATCATAATAATTATCTCCAGTATTTTCTATTTTACAATGTTTTCTATAATTGGAATTGTGTATTCTATTTTATTTTTGAAAATTTTGCTTAAATCTCCTTTATACTTTTTTTCAAAAAAATACTTTTCATCATGACTGGTTATCTTATAAACAATGCCTTTCAAATAATCCGGAGAAAAATTGTCATTGTCATTGATCCTAATTTGAAATGGCTTCAATGCCTTTTTCAATTCAAAAATTTTATAATTAGGGGTTGTCTCCTCAGTAATTACGATTCTATTGCTATTAATTTTAAAGTACCCGATTTTCTTAGCATTAGTAGTAACTTTAAATTTCTCTTTATCAAGGCTAACCACAATCAAGGAATCATTTCTCTGAAAAAGATAATAAATACTATCGTTTGCGGTTTGTTTATCATTTTTCATTTCTCTAATAGAATTATCAATAACATTGTATGTCTCTTCGTGAACAAAAGGACTATTTTTGTTTTGTTTTGAACAACCTATAAGTGCTAAAAAGGATATTAAAATTAATTTTTTCATTTGGCAAGGTTATTTAAATTTAATCTTAAAATCTTACCCAAATTACTCGTTGATATTTTTTGAGAAGGATTGCTTGTCGTACCAGATGGTTTGGATTGATATTGCCATAATTGCATACTACCTTTATTAGGGGCATATAACATATAATAATTAGGATAATTTGTACTTCCAGTTCTATTCTTATATTCAATATTTTTATAATAAGCAGATGAGTAATCATCATCTAAATCTGATGAATTAGAAGGCTGATTAAGATTTTTATGTGAATGTATTCCATATAAAAATTTAGAAGCAGATTGATAAAAGAAATCCGAAGGTAACGAATCGTCATCGTGACCTGTAAACACGGTATAAGAAGTATCTTTGCCAGACTTAAATGCACCAATTCCCCATTCAACATTGGAATTTTTAGCAGCAAATGAAAATACATTTCCTGCATCAGTTACATTTTTAGTCCTACCAAAATTTATTCCATCTGGATAATTAGAACTTGGGACGCTTTTATTAGCCAAATCTCCTATAACAGAGCTATCTGAAGCTTTTTCTTTTTGTACTGTTACACTTTTTGACGAATCAACATTTCCTTTGTCATCCGTTGCATATAAAGTATCTGATGTAGCTTCTGTTTTTTGAAGCAATTCAACCGATCCATCTTGATTTAGTTTGTAATCATCCAAATTCATTCCATTAGGGTCTGTAAAATAAATTGGATTATTACCTCCATAATTATAAGTTGACATTGGTTGATACATTTCCGCCAGCGGATCAACACCCCCCCATCTTCCGATATCCGGCATGTACATCCTTGCGCCGTAATCATACATCCCGGTCTCTTGAAGTTCCTTGCCGTTGTACTTGTAATTCTTATACGTTGTCGAAGGACTGTATTGTGAACCACTAAAAGCATTTTCTGTAACAAAACTGAGACCGAAAGGATAATAATTATTTGTATCTTCAATATCTATTTTATCTTCGCTGCTATTGTAGCTGTAACTTCGCCTTACATTTCCTAAATGATCTTTGTATTGGTAAATATACTTAAAATTTTCAAAATCATAAAATCCTTCTGCAGTTGGGAAAAAGTTGGGCGAAGACTGTTGTGTTGCAGGCGGACGAATGGGATTAATTACCCGATCTGCAAGTGCGAAAGTTTCTTCCTGACCTGCTGTTATCGCTTCTCTGGTTGGTTGGTCATCTATACTTAGGGCATCTCTTAGTCTTTCCGTATATCTAGAAGTGTAAACAAAACCATCAATATAATCAGTGTCAATCGTTTCACCGTTAATTGCATAGTTTTTATGAACTTTCACCCCGTCTGCACGGTAAATATTGTTGGTTGGAAATCCATTTTGCACGATGGTTTCCAGGAGATTCAGATAATTGTAAACAATATTTTGAGTAATCCCTTTGTCGGGAAAAGTTTTCATATTGCCATTGGCATCGTAGGTAATGGGTAATATTCCATTTCCTTTGTATCCTAAATCATTGTTTTTTAAATCATTGATACTGATAACCCTATTGCTTAAACCACTATTGTCATAAGTATACTGCAATTCATCAATCATGGTTCCGAAGGTGGTAGAAGCCTGTGTTTGGGCAAATCTTTTTAACTCTGTAATATTCCCATTGAGGTCGTATTTGAGTTCTTCATTGAAGAATTTACTGTCACTGGTTCCGGTAGTACCCACTGTTTTATAATCTGCTTTCAGCAAACGATTAAGCCCGTCGTAGGAATAATCATATCTGCTTGAAGTAGGTGAACCGAAAGTCCAATCGACTTCCGAGATGTTCCCGTTGAATCTTTTTAATGCGGGATCAGTGGCATCATCATATCTGATTTTGTAGGAAAACAATTTGTCAATATTGAGGGTTTTATCCTGATCATGATTGAGGTTAATCCCGGTGAGCCAACCTCTGATATTGTAATCGTAATTAATCGATTGAAGAGGAGCGGCATATCCGGAACCATTCCCTGTTGCACCTACCTTTTTAGATTTCAGGGTGCCGATTTCATTGTATTCGTTTTGCGCCAGAAGTTCTTTCGGAGTTTTACCAATAACTTCATGATAGTGTTTTACAAGACGGTTCTGATTGTCGTATTCGAAATTCTCTTCAATAACTACCGGAAGTTCATTAGCAAGTTTTCTATGATAGGTTTTAATTTTTTGTACTACACCGGTAAAATCCAGTTTGGAATGAACCACGGTGCTTCCTCCCAAATGATTGATGCTGTGACTGGCAATGCTTCTTCCTTTTCTATCATAAAAGGTGTAGTTTTTCGTCCAGCTATCATCATTGATATTTTTCACAAAGGAAGCCAAAGGCAGTGATTTGGTTGATAAAGTACTGGTGCCATAACTATCCTCAAGGATGGCTTCTCCGAAAATTTTATTTTGAGTTGGGAAAAGGGTTTCCACAGGATAGGTGTCATAATAGTTGACGGATAAAACCGTTTCCAAATACGGAAAATAAGAATTTGCATAAAAAATTTGCATTCCGTTTTTGGTAAATCCTATAGCATCGGGTTGTTCTGTAATTATAAGATTTCCAATCATGGTCTGCATTCCTGCTCTATCAATTCCTGCAACAATGCCGGTATAAATAACCCTTCCAAATTGATCATATTTTGTGAAAAGCCATTTATTTGTTGGGTTCATAATGGCATCTTGGGTAAAAATAAGGCGGTCTGCTTTATCATACACCATAAATTCCCAACCTTTTCCAGGAAGTTTTTTTTCTACGAGCCTGCCTCTGCCGTCATATTTATATTGGTAACAAAGATTTTCCAGTATAGTCTGCGATACATTTCCGACAGCAACTGCCTTAGGTGGAATTACAAAGGCTAGCTGGTTGTAATCGTTGTAAACGTAATAAGTATCCGCATAAATATTTCTGTCTATTCGGCTTATGTCTTGCGGAATGAGTGCGCCTGCTATTTTTCTTAAGAGAAGAGTTTGACCCAGTCCGTTTTTGTATTCTATGGTGGTGTTTCCGTCCTCATCCGTAATCCTGTTTCGATACAAAGTACTGGCAGGATAGACACCATTTAACGTAATCGTAGAAGCAAAGGTTGCATAATCAAATGTAGCAACATAGCGTTTTACTTCAGTTCCGTTGGTTTCATAGGAGAATTCCGTTTTTTTAGAATTGCTTTTCCATGCATCACCGGGACCGTATTGTTCCTGTATTCTGTCTAACGGAGAGTTTTCCAGGATTTTCTCAGAGAAGGCATTGCCGCCTAAACCTACAGATGGACTGGAATAATAGGCGTTGGCAGCAGATTCATCAATGATTCCTGCATGAATTCCCTTATCGGTTGATTGCACCGGAACGGGGAAAATATCTAAAGTTTGCCTCCCAAAGCCATCATATTTGATCGGAGTTACCAAATCTTGACCACTTGGCGTACCTTTTACGATGATGCTTTGCTTTGGTCTTCCCAAACCGTCGAAATAAGTGACACTTTCCATCGCCGGTTTTTGTAGGGTATCACCTGTTTTTGAAAGATAGGTTTTGCTATAGACGTAATTTTCTGTCTGGGTGAGCTGCGCTTGTGATAAACCTGTTCCCATCATCAGGGCAACAAGATACTTGAGTAGATGTTTTGTTCTCATATAGATGATTAAGGTTTATAGTGGTATTGGTATTCTTTCAGAACATTTCCATTGCTGTCCCTGACTTCTTTAAGCCTATTGGCGGCATCGTAAAAATAATACTCCCTGAGTCCGGATGGCGGTGTAATGCTGCGTACTCCGATTAATGGATCATAGGTGTAGGTTGTAATTTGGAAGCCTGATAATTCAGTTTTTTTTTCTGAACGCATCGAGTTTATCTATTAAATCTTGTTCGGAAACATTGCTACCCACGGATGCATCGGTGTTGGAGTAATTTACAATATCTGCGATATGGTCAGATACTTGCGCATAGTTTGCTCCTTCAATTTTAGCAATAGGCTGGGATTGGTCA
Organism: Chryseobacterium sp. MDT2-18; assembly: GCF_030815285.1. NCBI lineage: Bacteria > Pseudomonadati > Bacteroidota > Flavobacteriia > Flavobacteriales > Weeksellaceae > Chryseobacterium > Chryseobacterium sp. MDT2-18. The sequence continues at coordinate 130,894 of NZ_JAUSWQ010000008.1, forward strand.
TAACCCCAGATGATGGATGTGGAAACACCTGCTTTTGTAGTGTATTGAAGAAGATTGCCTTTGTTGTCGTATAAGTCGTAAGTGATTTCAGTTTCTTTGACTTCTCCGACAGGTGGAATTAATGTATTAATCGTAGGTACTAAAGTTGATTTAACAGAAAGGGGCAATAACAAATTTCCTGCTTGGGTTGTGGGAAAATTATTTTGATCCGGATAAATAGTTTCTACTTTTGACAAAGCAAGATTATTCTTAAAAGTAGTCGTCTCTAAAGGTATTCCCACCATATTCGCCTCAACTAATTTTTGATTATCTTTTTCTTGAGCATATCGATATTTCGTTTCATGGGTGGTGAGATCAGGAAAAGTAACTTTCTGACTGGTCAGCTGATAGTGGGCCGGATTGTTGTAGAAATTTTCGATGGTTGTTAATAAAGGAATACCATTTAAATACTCAATTGATGTAGTTAAAGTTGGATTATAGAATCCATAGTAGTTTTCATAGAATCCGTATGAAATATTAATTAACGGTTCTTCCCCTATTAAAGGATTATATGTGAAATTTTTCTTAAATACATAACTTTTGTTATTTTTCAACTGGCTATTATTATATTCAATATTTTTTTTTGAATATAATTTAAATAATCCTTCTTCAAATTTATACAAATTTTCTTCTTTTAATAAATTCGATTTAATTTCTCCATTATTGGTATTCGGAACAAATAAAATTGGAACTTGAGTCGCAAAATAGGGTGCTTGATTTTCTATATAAGAATAATTTCGCTCAATTGCACTTTTATTTTCAATAACTTCCGTGGTGTAAGTGTAAAACGGTTTATTATTTCTGTTATTAAAAATAGGTAAAATACTACTATGTGTAGCGGTGTAAGAATCCACAATTTCTGTACTCGGAAAACCGGTACTTGGTGAACAAAATATAGAAGCTTTTGTTTTTTGCGCAAATACAGTTGGTTCATTATAGTACACGAAAGACGTACTCAGACTTTCTATCTCGGTAAGTTTATTATAATAAAATTTTCTAGTATAACTATCTCCTTCAATATTTGAATCAATTACAGAAGAGACTCTGCTCCCTCCGAAATATATTGGTTTAATACTCATTGAATCCCGTTTATTATATTTAAAAAATATGTCGCCTTTTACATTTCCAAATCTTGATGATACAGAATATTGAACTTTATACTCATGACCAGCTGATGTAGGAATTATGTGATTATTTGAAAGTTCTTCGGCAAAAAATGGTAAGGAAATGTTATGGTTTGTGGGACTAACAAGATTGTTACTACCAGGTATATTTTCTTTAATTATTAGAGAGTGAATGTCACGGGTACTATCTGGCTCCCCACAATTTCCTTGATCATTAAAAAAAGCATTTCCATCAAATTCAATAAAACTGCCATTAGATACGAATGTAAAACTTGCAGTAGGATTGTTGTATAAAGGATAACATTTATTAAATTCCGCACTTAGATGATTGGTTGTTTTTACAGACTCATTTACTAGTTCCATGCTAGAATTTGGTTCGTAAAATATTTCAGAAATTCCTTTGGTTGGATGAATTATTTTTTTCAAATTACCAATTGAAGATAATTGTGGATTAATTTTTTTATTTGCGGAAAATATTGATTGTGGAATTAAAGTAAAAGATTTAAAAATTCCAAAATTGTTATCATCTTCGATAATAGGAAAGGCAGAAATGTTTCCCGCTCCGTTTGCATAACCATAATAATCTGAATTTAAACTAAATCGTGCGGGCAGCAATTCTAAATTAATATATTCAAAAACAGTATTATATTCTTTTTTAAAATCATTTATCAACTTCAAAAAATGCCTGCTCCTAGTACTACTTTCATATAACGGGAATTTAAAGTACGTTTCAGCAAGCATCACTATGGGGTCATAATATTCAAAATTATATTGATTATTTAATCTTCCATTCGTTTTCACTTCTATTGATGTCAGAAGATTATTTCCAGTATTGGTATTAATTAAATCTTTTCTTTGTTTATTATAATTAAACTTTATTTCAACATCGTTTTCAGATATCATACTTAATTTAGGTTTAACGGAAGTACTTCTCGAATTAGAAATATCTACTTCACTATATGTCATTCCTCCTGGCCCATAAGGCATTGGGCAGTTCGGCATAATATTAAAGTCTGCATTTACCGCTGCGTAATATGACAAGTTCTCAAGTGTATAAATTAAATTAACCAATTTTTTATCCGCTGTTTCTACTTTATATAAAAACCATCCTGTAACTGCTCTTCTTTCAGCACCTCTGTCTACATACGTAGTAATTTCTATATTAGAAGTGGAGTCTCCAAAATAATATAGATTTCCATATTTATCTGTTAATTTGAATTGCAAAAGTTTTCCATATCCAGTAACTTGTGCATTTTTATCGAAAATTTCGATTTTTATTTTATCTTTCGATTCAATAAAAACATTTAAATCTTTATCAATGTAAAAAGAGCCATTAATTCCATTAGAAATGGAGAAATTAAACCAATCATATTCTGTATCAATATTGTTGTTCGTCTCAGCTGCTACTAGAATTTGCGCATGATCTGTAACTTCATTTACAGAGCTCGGTTTCCAATTTATATTATTTTCATCGGTTCTATCTTTAACAACCCTAGAAATAACTCCACCCGCATTTAATTGCCAAGACATTCCTGTACTCGAACCAATATCATCAACTTTCACTCCGCTTGTATAATTCAAAACGACAGGGATTTTTGAACTATTATCTACAGGATATTGATAAGTAAATTCACCAGTTGAACTGGGTTCATAGCTAATCCTGCTATTTGCGAAAGTTTCTTGGGAAGGAACAATAATGTCAGGTAAATTCTTAGTATAGTTCTCAGGAAATTGTGCAAAAAATATCTGTGTGAAGCATAATAAGATCCATATAATAAATTTTTTCATCATTTTTTCACAATTTTAATATTCACAATCTTCTTTTCCGTCCTCGCGCTCACCACATAAATTCCCTGAGGAAAAGCACCTGTATTAATTTTCGTCACGTTATTTTTCGTTTTTATATTTTGAATTAATCTTCCCGTCATATCATGTAGCGTAATCTCAGCCTCACCATTAAACTCAAACCCAATCTCCACATAGCAATAATCCTCCACGGGATTCGGGTAAATACGGATGTCCTGTTTTTCAATGAGGTTATCCAGATCTTTGTCTCCAAGTTTTAGAATCTTCCAGTTCTCTTCTCCCAATTCATCAGCGCTCGTTCCTGCCAAAAGAAAAGTTCCATCGTTCTGCAGTTTTGCAGAAACCAAACGTTCTTCTTTCTTTTTAGATTTTCCTTCCACGTATTTGCGCCATTCTTCTTTTCCGTCTTTATCAATATAAAACATACAGAATTTTTCATCGTCCTGCGTTTTTCTATCTTCCGCCTGGGTATAACCGCCAACTAAAAACCCTTTGGTCTTATTTTCTTTGTCCTTAATCGCGTCCATACTCATCAGGAGGTCGCGATTACCAAAATTATAAGAATATTGAGCATTCTCGCTTCCGTCTTCATTCAGGGCAATCAGCCACAGGTCAGTTCCTTCTTTCAAAGACTGCCTTTTGTTTCCGGATGATTCTGAACGGCTTTCTCCTCCGATCATATATCCGTTTTCAGTAAAAGAGACTTGGCGCAGATGGTCATCATTTTTTCCACCGAAATTCTGTTCCCATTCCACTTTTCCCGACCGGTCTAGTTTTACGATCCAGTAGTCGCCTGTGCCGTAATTCTCAGTCTGTTTTCCATAAAAATCAACATCAACCGGTTTTGGCTGATTAGGATTTTGGGTATTGTTTTGTGAATTTGAAGGGTTTTGAAGCAGTTGAGAACTAATCATTTCTTTTTTCTTTCCACTATAGATTCCGCTATACGAATAGATTCCTAACAGGCATCCGCCGTCTTTGGTTGGGATTACTTTTTCAACTTCATCCCGATCACTACCTCCCAAAACTTTTTGATAGATTAATTTTCCGTTTTTGTCAAGTTTAGAAAGCAGCACATCCGTTCCTCCGAATCCTTGTGAGGAAAGATTGGCATTTCCTGCGATAACATAACCCAGATCCATGGTCTGGATAACCGAACGGGCTTCATCCCCATATTGGGTACCAATGGTTTTTTGCCATTCTTCCTCTCCATTTTCATTAATCTTAATGATCCAAATATCCGATCTGCCAAACGATTTTTCTTTCTTATCGATTCCCAAAGTGGAATAAGAAGTCCCCGCCAATAAAAAACCACCTTCTTTGGTCGCAGTGGTTGCAGCTAAATAGTCGTGTCGGTTTCCTGAAAAGTATTTTTCCCAAACTTGCTGACCCTGCTGGTTGAGTTTCATGACATGAAAATCATAACCGTTGTTTTGAGATGATGCTCCGTCAGAACTTACCGAGGATATTTTGGAAGGCTGTATCGAACTCCCCGAAACAAGGTATTGTCCATCAATCGTAATGGAAAGTTGGGTGAGAAAATCCTGGGTAGAGGATTTGATGTCTTTTTGCCATAAGGTTTTGGTTTCTTGTCCGGAAACCGAGAGTATGCCGAAAAGAAATATTACTCCGATGTAGAGTTTTGTCATAGGTTGGTTTTTAGGTGTTTTTTTATTCTGATGACTTTTACTTATCAGTGCTTATAATTATATTCAAATTGCTTCAGGATATTGCCGCTAATATCTTTTACTTCCTTAAGCCTGTTGGCGGTATCGTAAATATAAACTTCACGGATTCCGTTTGGTGGCGTGATGCTTTTTACACCAATCAACGGATCATACGTATAGGTAGTGATTTGGAAATTTGCTAATTCGGTTCTTTTTCTAAACGCATCAAGTTTGTCAATTAAATCCTGTTCGGAAATATCGCTTCCCACGGATGCATCGGTGTTTGAATAATTGACAATATCTGTGATAAAGCCAGATACTTGTGCATAGGTTGCTCCTTCTATTTTTGCAACGGGCTGGGTATCGTTATAGCCCCAGATAATTGCTGCCGAAGTACCAATACCATTGACATCGGGTTTTAAGACATATTCCAGCAAATTACCGCTGTTGTCATATTTGGTGTATTTTACTTCGGTGGTTGGAGTGGACGGATTTTGCAAATCATAACTTACTGTCAAATCTGGTAAAATATGTTCTTTTCCAACTATGGTTTTTTTCTGATAATTAATTCCTGTTTTGGAAATGGTTTTGCCATTTTTCAGAACAGTTGTTTCCAAAGGAATACCAACCATATTTGACTCAATCATGTCTGTTTTACCTTTCTCGTGGGCGTATTGATAAGAGGTTTCATGTATGCTTAAATCAGGGAATGTGGTTTTTTGTGAGGTAATCTGGTAGTTTAAATTAGAATATTGATTATTGATAGTCATTTCCAATATTTGATTAGAAATTTTTTCCTTAGTTACTATTGATGTTGGGTTATAAAAACCATATTGGTTCTCGTAATAACCATATGATATATTTCTTAGTGGATCTTCACCAGGCTGTGGATAATAAGTGAAATTTTCTCTAAAAACATAACTTTTCAAACTTTTTATCTTGTTAAAATCGTAATTATAAATTGTGTTAATTGATTTGTTATATGTTCCGTTTTCAAATTTATAAATGTTTTCTTCTAATAATAAATTAGATTTCAGCTCACCGGAATTGGTATCAGGTATATCATAAATCATTGGTAAATGCCCGATATATGAGTCTTGATTTGGTTCATATGAAAACTTTTTTTCTACTGCGCTTTTATTCTCTATAATTTCCGTTACATACCAATAAAGAATATTATTACTTCTATAATTAAAAAGTGGGAATATACTATTTTGATACGCACTATACACATTCAGAATTTGTATTTCCGGAAACGTATTTCCTGTACTGCAAGACTTTGAGGTTTCGCGGATTTCTGCCATAATACTTGCAGTATTAGACTCTGCTACTGATGTTTTACCACTTGAAATATCTGAAAGCGGGCTATAGTAATAATTTTTCGTATAAGAATCTCCTTCGCCATCCGATTCTTTTATTGAAGAAACCCTGTTTCCTCCAAAATAAACAAATTGTTTTGTAGGAGTTTTTTGTTTCAAGCAGAAACTTACCCAACCTGTTACTCCACCAAATCTCGTAGATACAGAATACTCTACTTTGTATTCATGATCTTTTACAGTATTTACAGGAGACTCATAATTGCTATCAAAAGCCTCTGCAATTGGACGAGATCTCGAATATACGATCTTAACAGGAGTTAAAGATAGGTCGGTTATTACTAATTTATGAGTATCGTGAATAGGATCTGCATTATTACATACATCAACATCATCAGTATAAGCTTCGCCATTAAATTTAATGGCACCGCCCGGCGAAATAAATGTGACATTATTTACAGGATTGTCGACAGCAGGGTTACATTTATTATTTGCAGAACTTAGATACTTGCTTACACATACTTCATTGTCCACCCACTCCATGCTCGAATTGGGTTCATAAAACATTTCGGAAAACCCTTTTGTAGCGTGCGTAATTTTCTTAAGGTTTCCAGCAGATGCCAGTAGGGGATTAACTTTCCTATCGGCGGAAAGCACCAATGTTGAGGGGTGAAATCTGTCAAAAATTCCAAAATTATTATCATTCGCTACGGCCGGAAATGGAGAAAAATTTCCTTTTCCATTTGGAAATCCGTAGTAATCTGAACTTAAACTAAATCTTGCGGGTAATTTATCTAGATCATAATACTCAAATTCCGTTTTCGTATTCTGATTCAATTTTGAAATGGACTTAAGAAAATGTCTGTTGGTAGTCGTTCTCTCGTCGTAGGGAATTCCATAGTAAGTAGCAGCAGGTGTTTTTAATACACCAAAATACTCAAAATAATAACTTTCGATCAACCTGTTATTGTTCTTTATTGCAATAGAAGTAAGGAGATTATTTCCCGAACTATTGTTGAATACATCCCTCCGTTCCTTTCCATATACAAAACTAATTTCAGTTCCCTCTTCAGCGATACTGATTAATTTAGGCTTCTCCGAAAGAATTGTAGATTTAGATTTTAAAACATCACTATAAGTATATGAACCCAACGAAGATGAGGGATCCAAGCAATTTTGCTGAAAACTAAATCCTGCATTTAAAGATGTATAATAAGATATAATTTCAGTAGAATAAGTAAAGATTATTTGTTTGTTTTGAGGTGTGACAAACTTGTATAAATACCATCCTGTTACAGCACGTTTATCAGTCCCTTTTTGGTTATATAGCGTTTTTTCGGTATTTACTTCCGAACCACCAAAATAATATTGATTTCCGTATTTGTCCGTAATTTTAAATTCTAAGAGTTTTCCAAATGCGGAAGGAGGCGCATCTTTCTCTGTAATTTCGATTTTTAATTTATCCTTTGATTCTACATAAGCATTCAAGGCCATATCTATGTAAAAACTACCAGACAAACCATTGGATAATGAAAAATTGAACCAATCATACTCGGTATCTGTCGCATTTCCTGACCTGGCAGCTTCTTTGATCTGTAGTAAATCTGTAGTTTCGTTAACAGTGTCGTGCTTCCAGTTGACATGATTTTCATCTGTTTCATCTTTTACAACCCTGGATATTACGCCGCCCGCACTTAACTGCCATGACATTCCTGCCAATCCCTGAATAGTGTTGACTTGTTTTTATATAATTATTTTCATGGTCGTTGTTGAATGTGGCTGTTAAAATGTGGGTAAATTTTAAGTGCAATCATTTCTAAATTTATCCATATTTTAATAGCTTTCCACATTGGGTAACCTCTTTTTTTTTACGGCTCATTATTATCATAGATGGTGATAATGGGTTGGGATGAAAATCCCTTTTCCTGCCATCTTCTTTCAAATTCTACAGGCGATAACCGGCCAAGGTTATTGTGTGGTCGGCGGTTATTATATTGATTAACCGCTCGCTTTGTAAATTTCTTCAACTGTTCAAAGTTCATGGGTTTCCATCGATCCAGATATTCTTCTTTTATGGTCTTGTTTATCCGCTCTGCATATGCATTATCCTGTGCGGACAAGGCCATGCTTATCTGGGTAGCCCCTTCTTTCAGCAACTTGACATATTCTTTATAAATGTATTGCCCTCCTCTGTCCGAGTGATGGATTTTAGGAAAACAATGGTCTCTTACCGCCATTTTCAAGGCTTCAACATTCGCGGTTGCCCTCATATTATTGGATATTTTGTATCCTGTAATCTTTTTCGTGTATACATCAATGATGAAAACTGCGTAATAAAACCTATC